>JAPOOU010000068.1 GCA_026713245.1 Chloroflexota bacterium | reverse complement strand
TTGCAGACCATCCACAAACTCGCGCGCAAGTTTCTTCGGCTTCAGCCCCTCGGGCAGGGGCAGCACACGGGAAATGCGTCCAAGCGCTTCGCCGGTCAATCCGCGCCAACGAGCCATTATCAACAGAGCTACGAATCCGCTCGCGGAAAATATCGCTCCGAGGATCGCTAGATGCCGCAGTTCAGCGCTAACCGGCGCAGCGGCCGTGGCGATCATCGCCAATAGCGCAACGCCCAGTACATCCAGCAGCCTCTCGACCAAGATGGTGCTGCCTGTATACATGATGGGAATCTGCTTGTTGGCGCGCGCGGTCAGGAAAAGGCGAGCAACTTCGCCGATTCGCAGTGGAATGACGCCGTTTACCAAGTAAGCGATATTCATGATGTTAAAGGCGCGATGCAATGGCAGTTGACCGCCGAGCAATCCTTGCCAACGCAATGCCCTGGTAAAAAGCCCTAACATGAAAAATAGGAGGCTGGCCACTAGAAAACGATAGTCTGCGGTCAACATGGTCGAGAAAAGCGCTTCAAGGTTTACGCGGCTAACCAGCAGCGCTGCCATAGCTAATCCCGCAACTGTGCCTGCAAGAGTCCTTCTATGTATTCTCAATTCCGTCTCCAAGGGAAGATCTCGATTGCTGCCGGGCTGGAACGGCCCACAACGCAGCCTCTATGTGAAAACCTTGGGCCTCCAGATTGTCAGGCGGGTACAGCGATTTCAAGAGCGTCGCTAGTGTTCTCCAGTCATTCAACTGTGGGCGCGACCGCCGCGGGCGTTCTGTGGCCGCGGAACTTGGCGCTCTGACTGGCATGCAATTAAAGCAAACGCTCGGATTGACGACCGCGTGGCCAACTCGCTCGCCCCAATACACCCGCCGCATTACTATATCACGGCGGCTTGACGCATGGAGCATGATTTTCTATAATATCGACAAATTGCGGGTGTAGCTCAGTTGGTAGAGTGCCTGCTTCCCAAGCAGAAGGTCACGTGTTCGAGTCCCGTTACCCGCTTGTCATGCCTGTGCCCACCAGATGGTGGGCGTTTTCTTGCCCGAAGGGCATTGACCCTTGGATATTGCACCTTTAGAATGGGTGAGCTAGTGACCCACAATCGATCGCCAAATTGACCGAGGATTGCGCCTCGGATTTAGGGAACTGAAGGAGAACTTTATCATGGCGGAATTTGAGCTGGCTGCCGAAGTCCGGAATGAGCGCCGCAAGAAAAACCGCAAGTTACGCAAGCGAGGATTTGTCCCCGGCATTATTTACGGACCCAGCAACGATCCGATTAGCGTGCAGTTCCCGTATCGCGCAATTGAGGTGACCTTGATGAATGCGGGCGGGACCAATCTGATCGATATTGTCGTCGATGGTAAACCTTATCCATCGCTTGCGCGCGAAGTGCAGCGGGATGTAGTTCGGGGCGACATCTTGCATGTGGATTTCCTGGCGGTGGACGCCTCCCAGCGGATCCGGGTGGAGGTGCCAATTATCATGGAAGGGCGCAGCCCGGTCGTTGCGGCTCGTGAAGGCATTTTGATTACGGGCAGGAGCGCGCTGACCCTGGAAGTTTATCCGGATGACATTCGCGATCGCATAGTTATAGACTTGTCACAACTGACCGAGCTCGGCTCGGAGGTTCTGGTAGGCGACCTGGAATTCGGCGATAATGTGACCGTACACAGTGACCCAAATGAGATGCTCGCCAAGATCGTTCAACCAGCCGCGGCCCGAGCGGAATCGGATCTCGATGAACTTGAAGGCGAAGAGGGTGAAGAAACGGACGAAGATTCCGAAGAAGAAGAGGGCGAAGAAGAATAACCCGCTAGGGACTCAAAGAGCAAATTATGGTGAGGCGGCGTCACTTTGGCGCCGTCTCTTTTTCATTTAATAATTGAGTCTATAGTCAATGCAAGGCGCTGACTCACGAGTGCGTCGTTTTTGAAGCAGACTAACGCAGCTGGTTGCTTCAGTCCTCGCTGCCGTTCTGTTGCAAGCGGTTCTCGTCACCAGCGGACAACAGGGCGTCGGGCTCATCTTCATCATCGTCACGCATGATGGCAATGCCAGCAACCGCGTCATTCTCTTCAAGGTTCATCAAGATCACGCCCTGCGTGTTGCGTCCGGTTTCTCGAATCTCCGATAAGCGAGTCTGTAGAACGATGCCCCGCTTCGAGATCAGGACAATATCATCCTCTTCGCGTATGCAACGCATGGCCACCACCGGTCCAGTGCGCTCATTTCGCTTTAATGTCCGCACACCCAACCCATTCCTGCGCTGTGCCTTGTAATGCACCCTGTCTTCGGCGCCTTCGATCCGATCATCGGTAGAAATCACCGTGCGTTTGCCGTAACCATTACCCGTGACGATGAGTAGATGGCTGTGCTCGCCTGTCAGGACATCCATGCTTGCGATCTCGTCGTCATCCCGCAAGCGCATCCCGATTACGCCTTGCGCCTGACGGCCCATGACACGCACTTCCTCCGCTTTGAACCGAATGAACTGACCATTTACCGATGCCATGACAATATCTTGATCGCCCCTGGACCACTTCACGGACCGTAAACTGTCACCATCGTTAAACTGAATTGCCATCAAGCCGCTCGGGCGGATATAGCTGAAATCGCTGAACGCGACCTGTTTTACGCGGCCCTTGCCGGTTGCCAGCACAAAGTACCCTTCCTCAAGCTCAAGCACATCGTCGGGTACGGCAAGTACGACGGAAACCTTCTCATCTCCTTCCAGCGGCAAGATGCTTTGGATGAGCAGACCACGCCTTTCTCGTAGCGTCTCCGGTATTTCGTAGGCTCTGCGAGAGTACACCTTGCCGTTGTTGCTGAAGAACAGGATCATATCGTGGCTATGCGCGAAGAATACGTCCTTCAACGTATCATTGTCTTTGATCGCCATGCCACGCATGCCTTTGCCGCCGCGCCGTTGTGAACGATAGTGACGAGCCGCAACTCTTTTGATGTATCCTTGTTCCGTCAGCGAAATCACCACATTTTCCCGGCGATAAAGATCAGCTTCTTCGAGATCGACAATGCCATGCATAACCGCGGATTTACGTTCGTCGCCGTATTTCTCGGCAATTTCGGCAACGTCCTGGCGAATCAGCCCCAGGATTTTCTGTGGCGACGCTAGCAGATCTTCAAGGTATTGAATGCGCGCTCGAACGGTGTCATATTCATCCTGCAGCTTCTGCCGTTCCAGCGCGGCCAGCCGTCGCAACTGCATGTCGAGGATGGCGTTGGCTTGGATCTCATCCAACTCTAAATTCGCTATCAATTGTTGTCTGGCGCTCTCGACGTCGGGAGAATTGCGTATCATTTGAATGACTTGGTCGATATTCGTCACAGCCTTTAGCAGACCGGTCAATACGTGCGCGCGGGCGCGCTGTCGCTCCAAGTCATGTTCAGAACGTCGCACTATGACGTCATAACGATGTTCGATATAAATCCTTAGCGCGCGTTTGAGGCTCAAAGTTCGCGGTTCGCCGTTGACCAGCGCAAGCATTTGAATGCTGTAGACACTCTGCAATTGAGTGTATTTGTAAAGTTGATTGACAACTCGTTGTGGTTGGGCGTGGCCTTTTAGTTCAACGACAAGGCGCAATCCTTGACGATCGGACTCGTCGCGCAAGTCGCGAATCGCTTCGATACGGCCTTCGCGCACCAGTGCGACGATCCGTTCAATGATGGCCGACTTGCTTACTTGGTATGGAATTGAAGTGAAGACGATATTCTTGCTTTCCCCCGGACCCTCTTCAATGTCGACGGTCGATCGCACGGCGACGCGCCCTTTGCCGGTGGCGTATGCCTCTCTCAGATCTTCGCCAATGACGATTGTGGCGCCGGTAGGGAAGTCCGGCCCCTTAATGAATTGCATGAGATCGTCGACCGACACATCGGCGACGTTTTCATAGTTGTCAATCAAATAGGTGATGGCGCTTGCCAACTCGCGCAGATTATGTGGCGGAATATTAGTCGCCATGCCAACTGCGATGCCACTGGCGCCATTGAGCAGCAGGTTGGGCAAGCGCGCGGGAAGAACCGTCGGTTCCGCTTGCGTGCCGTCGTAATTCTCCGCGAATTCGACAGTGTCCATGTTGATGTCTGTCAACATTTCGCCGGCGATATTGGCCATGCGCGCCTCGGTATAGCGCATCGCCGCCGGCTTGTCGCCATCCTGGCTGCCAAAGTTGCCTTGGCCATCGACCAACGGATATCGCAACGAGAAATCTTGCGCCATACGAGCCATGGCGTCATAAACCGCCTGGTCGCCGTGCGGGTGATATTTGCCCAGCACTTCGCCGACAAGGCGGGCGCTCTTTTTGTATGACGTGCCAGGGCGCAGCCCCATATCGTACATGGCGTAGAGAATGCGCCGATGTACGGGCTTGAGCCCGTCGCGGGCGTCGGGAAGCGCGCGGGCCACGATCACGCTCATGGCATAGTTGAGATAACTGCCGCGCATCTCTTCGTTTATCGTGATCGTGCGAATGTGTCCCGCGTTATCTTCTGGCAAATCCGAGTCGATTATGTCCATATGCTGTGGCTAAACCAGGTATCTGATTCGCGCATGGCTCCTTTCGCGATTAACGAAGTATCCTTGGCGACTTTTATACGACATCATTCGCGCGATGGATTGACTGCCAGCCTAGGGCCGGATGGCGCCGGGCATAAAAAATGAGTCGCTGTCGACGATCGACTAAGCCGGTTCCACAAACGCAATTGTGACACCGTTGCGCCAACGCCATTATTGACATCTATTATAGCATATTTGCGCCAGCATACTACGTCCGCGCGGGGCCAAAGTCGCGCGTCGCGCTTGCATTTAGTGCGTCGATGGCTGGCGACGAGGGCGCCGAAGTAAAGGAAAAAATGAGCGCGTTGCGCCTCCCTATATCGAGAGCGCGTGTCCGGCAACGTTTATACTCTTGCGAGCGTGAAGTAACGGGTTTATGTCCTTGTTGGTAGAAATAGATGAATAATTGCCGGTCCTATTACTTTCCAGGCATTTGTTTCGAAGACTGCGACAATTTGTGCCCAACTTCGCTTGCATTGGCAAAGCGAAAGCGATAGAATATTGTACAAAAGCAACAAAAAGTCGCGATGTTTGTTGCTCAATCTGCAATGCAAATGGCTTGCAGATCACACCAATAAGCTTTTTAGTTTTACGAGGAGAACAAGCATGGACACCGATAAAATGAAACAGGGAATCATACCGGGGATAATCGCCGGTTATGTATTCTTGGCATATGTCGGGGCCGGCGCAGGGCCGGCTGGAATGGCGGAAGATGGTACCATAACCAACGCAATGTCAAGCGGCATGATAGATGACATCGGCGGCATGATTGGGTCAGGCGCCTTTGTCGGGTTCATTCTGCATATTATCATCAGTGCGGTAATCGGCGGGGTCTATACGGGTCTTTTCGCGGAAAAAGTGGAATTGGGCGATACACTGATAAATGTCGCCGTTGGCGGCTTGATATACGGTTTGATTTGGTGGATCGTCGGCGGCAACATTATCATGCCGATTGTTGGGCAGCAAGATATATTGCAACTGTCCATCGGTCCCAGCTTGTTTGGCCATGTCATATTTGGTCATGTCTTGGCGTTCCTCGTGGTCTTGCGTGATAAGGCCATGGGCATGACCGACGAATAAGCGCTTGAGGCGCTTCAACTCGCCAGTGCAACTTGAGAACAATACGACTGGACGCGGGCTGCGAATCTGATTCGCAGCCCGTTTCAATTGGCCCGCTTCCAGACGCCATCGACCAGGTTGAAAAGCACAAGCTCTTCATCCGCAGATTCACCAGCGTCCTTAACCACTGTCACTCGCAACTGCGGTGAACCGTCGGGCGCGCGCGCAATCACCTGATCACGCACGGCCCGCGGCCGAAACACTGTCTTGGTCCGATAGCGTTGATAAGCCGTCTGCCAGACCTCCTCGTCACCGGTATCATACAAGCTCAGCAGATCGCCTTCAGCGCCGCTCTCTATCAAGTTCGCTTCGGTGTTTAGGCGCCACTTGATAAAGTCGCGCCAATCCAGATTCGATTCCTCGAGGGGCTGGCCGATGATTTGCTGCAGAACAGCAATGCTGGCGGCTGGAGCTAGATGGTCAACCAGTTCCGCGACTTTTTCATCGCCGTACAAGAATGCCAACGAGTCTACAAGCGTGTCGCCGCCGTCCGCGTCCAGGAATTGCCTGACCAAATATGCGGCGAGCGACTGTCGCAAATATACAGCGTCGTGCGGATATTCGACCTGCCTACCGTCTGTCATTAGGCTGATCAAATATTCCGCCAGCGCCCCCGCGACCAGGTCTCGCCTGGTCTGGTCAAAGGGCGAATCAATGGACGCGCGTCCGCTGGATGGTGACAATACCTGTAAGTTCGCTGGACTTTCCGTTGCCCAAGAGACCGGCTGCGCCGAGTCGTTTACAACGTCGATCGTTAATTTGGGAGCGGAATCGCAGCGAAGTATCTGGCATCCGCGGCGCAGCCATCCACTGACAACTTCACTTGTCGCTTGGGCAAAGCGCTCGTCGAGACCAAAATAGCGGATACTTATGTCATCGCTTTCAAGCCGCCGATCCTCACCCCAAAATGAGAAATCGGGAGAAACGTGCCGCCAACCATCCCCTAAATTGCGGTAGAACCACACTTGAGCGTACCGTACTCCGTTTATGATCTCCTCCACAACCACACGACCGCGCTGACCGTCGATCTCAAGGTCCAGGATTGCCCCGGTCAGGTCGACATCATGCCTGGCCTTTATATCGCTGTACTCGCGAAAGGCAGATTGTTGTCGCTGTCGCCAGGTCTCGCTCTCGCTGTCCTGCACGGCGAGGAAGGTGTTGATGTCTCCGATTCGCAATGCGGCAGTCTCGGCACGGACCGTCTCGCGTAGTATTTGCTCAAGCTGCCACTGAACATCCAGGAGTCGTTGTCTAACGACTAGAACACCGAATGTGAGCACAGCGAGGACTACGCCAATCAACATGATTAGTCGCAGCGTTCGACGGCGGCGCGCCCGTTTCGCGATTGGGTCTTCGCTATCGGATTTGTCGATTTTCTGCGATTCGACATTCCATTCCAGGCGAATACGGCTCATGCGCCGGCTCCCCGACCGTTGACGACGAAGACATCGCCCGCTTGTACAATTTGCTGCACGCCGAAGTCATCGCGCAGTAGCAAACTGCCGTCCTGCAGTACGTCGGTTGCTGTGCCGACTTCATCCTGGACTTCTATGCGCTTGCCAAGCATGTTTAGCCGGCTCTTCCAACTCGTGAATAAGGTCTCCTCGCCGATCTGTGAATACCAGTAGTCGACGTGTCGCAAAAGCGAGCCCAGCAGGTCCGCGCGGTCTAACCGTCTATTGACGATGCTCTCCAGGCTGGTCGCATAGTTGGCTAATTCGGTTCCACTGAAGTCGGTACGCACATTGAGCCCTATGCCTAGCACGACGCCCTGCGCCTCCGGTCCTTTCCAGACGACTTCAGGCAAGATGCCGGCGATCTTCTTTCCCTGTACCTGTACATCGTTGGGCCATTTAATCCCGATCATTGAACAGCCTGCCTCGGCCGCCAGGTCATAAACAGCGAGAGCGCCCAAAAATGCGACCTCCGGAACGAGACGCGTAGGAGGCCGAAGCAAAACGGACAGGGCCAGCGCGACATCGGGCGGCATCTGCCAGGCGCGGCCCTTTCGGCCGCGTCCGCGCGTCTGTGCGTTGGCGACGACCGCCGCGCGATCAGGAGCGCCCGTTTCGAGCCAAGCCTTGGCAACATCGTTTGTGCTGCCGATCGAATCGTAGTACTTGAATGGCCGATCCAAACGGCTCATCACTATTGCTTTGGATAAGGTCATATGGCCATTTCTTGAGCTGATATTCTGTGCATTGTATCAGAATAAGACAGGCCGTTAAAATAGATTCGTCATAAGATTACTAAACTTGCTTCACGCCGGATACAGGTCCATTTGACCTGCCACATGAATCGATACCGAGCGGATTGGTCGAAGATTGCACAACCTCTGGGCGCCGTGGCGAATGGATTACATCAAACGCGATCGCGCAGGCGACGGCGATTGCATATTCTGCGTGATGCCGTCTTGCGCGGCGAGCGACGAGGGCGATCTTGTTGTCTTCCGCTCCAGCCATACCTATGTGGCTTTGAACAAGTATCCATACAGCTATGGGCATGTCATGGTTGTACCCTACGCGCACGTCCCGTCCCAGGAAGACCTGGACATGGAGGCGCTGGTGGACCTGGTTGTCCAGACCAACCGGTCCATGCGGACGCTTAGGCAACTCGCCAATCCATCTGGATTCAATATTGGCGCCAATATCGGGGCGGCCGCCGGCGCGGGTATCGCCGCGCACTATCACTTCCACGTTGTACCGCGCTGGGACGGCGATGCAAATTTCATGACCAGCGTGGCAAATACACGAATGATTCCCGATACGCTCGATAATCTCGGTCAGGCCTTGAAACAGATTTGGAATGCTTCGTTCGGAGACGATGGAGCGCAAGAGTGACAACATCGCGCGACTGACAATTCTTCATTTTCGGAGTTTAGCGTCTGCGCTTGCAGAATCGTCGATGAGGATGATAGCCTGAGCAGGTTGAGCGATCGGTTGGCTGCGATCCTCGCTCGATTCTTTACGGGGGGCATGTCGCTTGCAAGTCATGAAACAACTGAAGCGCGGCGAAGCCCTGCAATTGTTGCTGATTCTTATGCTTGCCGCCGCTATGCGATTCGGGCGGGCTGATGTTGTAGAGTACTATCATGACGACGCCATGCTGGCGACGCTGGCCTTGGAATCGGCTGACGGTTTGCGCCTGCCGTTGACCGGCATACTTTCGTCGACCGGAATCCCCAACTCTCCGGCCAGCGTATATTTGCTGACGATTCCCTTTGCCATCAAGGCCGATCCGCGTTTTGCCATTCACTTCGTGATGCTCTTCAATGTGATTGGCGTCGGCCTGCTGTGGCTGATGGCGCGCATGTTCACGACTTCCCGCGTCGCATTCGTCGCCGGCTTGGCATATGCTATAAACCCCTGGGCAGCGCTGTACAGCAGGAAGCTGTGGGCGCAAGAAATGCATACGCCACTTATCTTGCTGGGATTACTCTTGCTGATTTACGGCTTCTGGCAGAGACGGGCGCCGGGCTCGTCTCGTCGCGGACGGTTTCTGGCGCAAGCTCTAGGAGTACCCTTGCTGATATTTGCGATCCAGTTTCACTTCGCCGCCTGGTCATTGCTTCCGGTAGTGTTCCTGGCGCTCTGGGTCGGGCGCGGGACTGTTAGCGCGCCGGCCGCGGCGCTGGCTGTGATTCTGTCGATTCTAGTTCTTTTGCCGTATGCCAAGGGATTAGCCGAAACGCTCGGTCGCGATCCCAGGCGTGTATCCGATGCCGTCGGTCGTTCAACTTCCGGAGGAATCGAAATCGATTTTGCTCCGATTGGCCATGCGATTATGCTCGCTTCGGGTACTGGCCTCGAGACCTGGCTTGCGCCAGAGCAAGCGGAGCAGCTTGCGAGTCAGTACCCTTTGCTGTGGCCGGCTAACTTTATTCTGGTTATCGTGGCGGTCGCGGGTCTCGTTGCCTGCTACAAGCGCTCCCAAAAGATGGCTTTCTTTGTTTCCATTTGGGCCTTCGCGCCGGTGCTGCTGCTGATCCCCGGTTGGACGCCGGCCTATGTTCATTATTTGATCCCGTCGCTGCCGGCGCTCGCGCTTATGACAGGTTTCGGCGTCGATTCGCTTCTTCAGCGGCTCGATACCAAGCCGGTTGGCAAGGGACTGATTTGGGCAGTCTTGGCGTGCCTCTTGGGACTCCAATTCCTGCAATGGCATGCCGCGTTGAGCTATGTTGAGCAGCGGCATATCAACTATCCCGGTTTCACGGCGCCCTTGAGCAGGCTGCTGCCGCTGCGAGACCGCCTGCGGCAAACCGACGATGTCCTGGTCATCAGCCAGGGCATGGCCTGGAATCTTCATCATGAGGTCGCCGTCTGGGATACCTTGCTCTGGGACAATGTCAGTTGCCTGCGCACGCTGGTCCCACAAGGTTATGCAGTATTTCCCGATCATGCTTTCACTGTGGTGATCGCGCCTGATTCCCCGATCGAGCCACGGGACAGCCTGTATGCGAAAGCTGCCCTGGAGAAGTTTTCCACGCGCGCCGGGGAGCGCGGCTACTATGTTTTTGATTGGAACCGGGCCCCCGACTGGCAAGGCCCGGGCATTGAGAGCATTGATCCGGTATCGTTTTCCAATGGCGTTCAGCTGACGGGCTACGGGTTTCATGGTGACGAGGTCCTTCTGGAATGGCGCTTGCCCGGCCGCCGCGTCGGCATGGATTATCAATACAGCGCGCAAATATATGATGACGAGGGGGCGCGGCTGGGACAATGGGACGCGCGCTTTTGGCACGGGCGACACTGGTGCGCAGGTGATCGTTTGCTGACATGGGGATCCCTCGACAATGACGATTTGGCAACGACGCTCAAGGTGGCGATGTATACCTTGGGCAGTGGAAAAAACGAAGCGCGGATTAGCAATGCGGAGGTCCTGGACGAATTGGGCAATCCGGCCGGATGGTCGGCGGATATTCCGCTAGTTCAGCGCAGCTAATTGCCGTCATCGCCGGACTCCGTTGGAGCGGGGGCTGCCGGCTCGCTGGTGGACTCCTCGACCGCGGCGTCTTCGGTAACTCCGGCTTGGGCAGTCGCCGCCGCTTCTTCGGTGAGGCGGATGCTCTCTATTAAGAATTCCCAGGGAATGACGAAGGAATCCAGGAAAACTTCTTCCGGCGGTTCTTCCACGGTTTCGCCTTCAATTTGATGGCGATACTCTATCTTCGGGTAACCCAGGCCGTCATTGATATACCAACCGACGCTGAGCACATAGTCGAGCAGCGGCAGTTCTTCCGGCAAATGGTGGGAGGTCGCGTATGTTTCTCCCCAGCGCCAGTATTTGGTTGGCAGCCGCGGTGGCAAATCCGCTTGCGCAATGATGTTGCCTTCTTCATCCAGCATGTGAACAAACACGGTGTAATTCTCGGCCGGCGCCGCTTCTGCCTTCCAATGCAGTACGAGTTCGTTCAGGTCGTTATGGACTTGGAAGCGCTGCAAAGTAATCGACTCGTCGAAATTCGGTTGCATGTCGCTTGGTATTTCGATAAAGCCGCTGGCGGTGTCTTGCAGTCTCGCGCTAACGACCGCGCCAATATCAAGCAAGACCGGATGAATGTCATCGCCCTCGGCATTGGACGCGATAATCGAGTTGTCGCCCGCGAGGTCTTCCCATTCTACATTCAGATCGAATGGATATCGGCCCGTGGCCGCGCGGTGGATTGATATCAAGTACTCGTCCGCGTAGATCGCGCCTTCTTCCCACTGGGAAGTGCGCAAGGCGCCGGCCCCCGGATAGCTGACGTAGTGTCCAATTTCCTGTTTATTGTCATCTACAAAGGTCAGGAAGACGCTATTGTCTTGTTCGGATTGTTCCAGGACCTGCCAGTACAATTTGATTCTGACCTTGTCTCCCGGGCTGTAACGCCGATCCAGGCGCTCGTAGGCTATCAGCGCGACGTCCCCAAATTCGGCATAGACCGGGCGCGCATTCTCGGGCACGGCAGCCATAGGCTCGGGCGCGGCGTATTGCCCGGCGATAATCGTGAAGGGCGCCAACATGGCGGCCAGCCCCAGGATGCGCAACTGCCAGACCATCGTTTCGTGCAGCAGCTCTTTGGGGACGGCATCGCCGGCCCGGACGAACTCCAGATTGGGCGGGCGCAAAGAAAAAACGATCCACCAGACCATCTCGACGAAACCCACCGCAAGCACGGGGCTTATTGCGGCGATTAGAGGAAAGAGTATGCGACCGTCAGACGTGCGGGTCAACGTGCTCCAGTAAAGAACGCCAATCCAGAGCAGGATGATCGTAATCAAGAGCATCGCCAGATGCGTAAGTTCATAGCGAGCATAGGCGAAGTCGCTGATGGCTAGCAGTTGCAGAATCAAGAATATGCAGCCAATAAAGCTTAACAGCGTCATCAAATCCAGCAGCAGGTAGTAGATGGCGGTGAGCTGGATATTGAGCGCGCCAAACAGACCCCAATAGGACATACGGAATTGCTGAAACTCGGAGAACAAGTTGACCACGGTAAATGTCATGCCGCGCGGGCCGGCGATATTAGCCATTGTCATCATGCCGAAAGGTTCGCTGTAATAGTGCATATTCCGCAGGTACCACCAGGCGGCAAGCAGCATCCAGAAAGCAAAGATGCCGAAAAAGTAGATCAGGCCGCCGCGTCGATCGCGGGTCCGGTACAGAACCAGGCCGCCAACAAGCAGAAGGGCCGGCAACAAAACCAGCGATGTCACTTTGGTGATGCTCGTCAAGGCAAAAAGCAGGGCAATGAGAAGGCTGTAACGGGGGCGAAAGCCGTCCCGAAGGCATCGCAGCATCAACAGCACGAGCGCGCCGTTTAAGATCATCGCCAGCGAGTCGTTGCTGACGGACGCGCTAATGAATATAAACATCGGGTTGAGGCCTGTGAGCGCGGCTGCGACAAATGCCACCGTCGGACGCTGTGGGGCGACGAATTCGCTGATTTTGTATACCAGAACAATGGTTCCCGCGCCAAGCGCGAGGCCGAATAGCCGAACCAATAGCACCACGAACCCGGCGCCGCGCGACACAGAGAGCGAGTCGTCGTGAATCACCAAGTTTTTGTTGCCGTAGGCATCTGGGAGGCTGGCTCGTACATGCGGATTAAGACGTCGATATTCGTCGACGTCATTTATGTCGAATGGCGAGGTGAGCAGGGCCGTTACGGCATAATATAGAGGCGGCTGGCTGCCGTGTTGCGCGTAGACAGTCTCGTTGCCGTCAAAGACTTGTATCGGCAGGCTGCTTGTCTCTCGCACATATTGCAGAAAGCCAAAGTGCCATAGTTCATCATTTGCTTCAAAAACCGGGGTAGCTGCTGTATAGCTAAATCCGAAAATGATGTACAGGAGCAGAATCCACTGCAAGGGACTGAGCGGTATGTCGAGGTCGTTTACCCAGGTCCATGCCCGCAGCAACAGCCTGATGAGCCGTTTCAAGACTTCTTGAACGCGGTCAAGCCAGGGCAAGGCCGGGCGCGCTAAAGCTTGTAATTGTCGTCGCATGGACTCATTATACTCCGGTTGGCGAAAGACATGGATATGCGCAATTGCGATTGCCGAGGTTTGCGCTTTGTGAGGGGCAATGTGTCCTCAAAGGCTGGGAAGATGCCCTCATTTTGCCCCCTTTTTGAGCAACTGTATAGATACAGTATGTATATGCGGGGGGGGTATTCACCACAGAGGTCGCGCAGGTCGCGTAGGTCGCGTGGACACTGACCTTCGACACTGACCGCATCGAGGGGTATGTTTCGGGCGACCAGATTGGTCGCGTAGACACTGACCGCCGGTCGCCCCTACGGGGTTCGGGTTTTTTGGGATAGGGGGGAGGCGTGTCATTTTCAGGTGATTCACCTGTTAATTGGTGTTCATGGTTGATTAGGCGAAGCCGATGATGTCGCGTGTGCTGTGTTGGGCGCCGTACCAGGCCAGGGCTGTCGCGATGACGGTGTCGTCGTGGCCGCCGGCCGGGGCGCCGTAGCGATAGCTGCCGTTGCGCAGGCGATCGAAGCGGTAGTCGGCCAGTTCTCCCAGCAGGACGGGATCGTCG
>JAPOOU010000123.1 GCA_026713245.1 Chloroflexota bacterium | reverse complement strand
CGTATAGGTCATGCCATCGTCGCTCAAATCCCAAGACGAGGCCAAGCGCGGAACCAGATTCGCGGCGGCGTCCGTTTCGATCAAGTAGTCGTAAAGCGCGTTCAAGATGGCGATCTCGCTATCGCCGGACGCCGACCTCGGGTCCAGGGTTGCCGGCGTCAGCCAGGCGATGCGCAGCGTATTATCTTGGGCGCCGGCGATATTAGCCAGCGGGGCGACTTCCAGGGCGATGGTCCCGACAGCGGTCGCGGCGCCGGCGGCAAAGACTTGCAGAAAGTCGCGACGGGAGAGGTCGCTTGCGGAGGCTTTGATTTGTTTCTTCACGATTGTCCTTATCCTTTACGCTTCTTTGCAAAATATTCCTCTGCTTTAGAGAGGAGCATGGCGACCCGTGATGCCGGGCGCCAAAGGAGAAGGACAGCAGAATCGCGATCGACGTGATTAGCGGACCTAATTGACGGTCCCAAGCGGCGGCGCATGTGAACGCTGCCGATATTGACGAATTTTTTCACGACTTTGGCTCATCGACGTCCCTCTCAATAAACCTGACAGCCATAGGGCTGCCAAGCGCTATGCATTATTGCATATCTTGGCGAAAATTTGCAATCTCAATCCTCGCTGGAAGTGTATCTAATACGGTTGAAATACTTCGTAGCCAGCACTCGACATGAGATCCTTAAGCCAAAATACGAGCGATCTGCTTGGGGTTCAAAAGATCTAACGCTCAGAACTGTAAATGGATTTCAACCGAAATGGATTCGCTAATAGTCCTAGCCCTGTTTGACTTCAAGACGCTTATTGGCTATCCTCAAGCGCGGTCTCAGCCATTGATTGGGAGCGGAATTGGCTCTATTACACATGCAATCGCAGACAAGCCGGACAATGTCCGAACGCGATCAAGCGAACTGTCAATGTCTATGGCGCCGGTAGTCGCTGCAGTCGGCGCCACGTCAATCGCCTCCGAACACCGTGGCTGCAACGTCCGCGACTTGATGGCGGAAGCTGTGCTTGATTGCCTGGCCGACGCCGGCCTGGACGATCTGTCGGCGGTCGAACAAGGCTTGACCAGCTACGAGAGCGATCACTTCAACTTGCAGATGACGCTGGGCGCCATTCTGCACGATACCATCGGCATGATCCCCAAACCGAATATCCGTATCGAAGGCGGCGGCGCAACCGGCGCGCTGGCGCTGCGAACGGCCTGGGCATATATTCAGAGCGGCTTGTGTGATTCCATCCTCGTCTACGGCTGCGAGAAAAACGGACGCGGCGTCTCGTCGCAGACGGCGAATCAACTCTTCGCGCTTTCCGCCGACGTCGACTGGGAGATGATGGTTGGCGGCACATATACCGGCTTCTACGCAGCAATGATCCGCGCCCACATGGAAGCATTCGGCACCGGCGAAGAGCAGTTTGCCCATGTCGCCGTCCGCAATCGGCACAACGCGGGCTTCAATCCCATCGCGCACAAGCCCATGGACATCTCCATCGACGATGTCATGAACTCGCGCCCGGTCGCCGAACCGTACAAACTCTTCGACTGCAGTCTGCTCAGCGATGGCGCCGCATGCATATTGCTCGCTACTGAAGAATGGGCGCGGAGGCACTGCCCGGCATTTGACAAGCGAGCGCCGGTCTATTTCACCGCCACAGGCTGCGGCAGCGATACCATGCGCCTGGGCGACCGCTATCCCGAAATCACTAACTTCCGCGCTAAACGCGCAGCGGCGGCGCAGGCCTACGCCATGGCGAATATCAGCGATCCAATGCGAGAAATTGATGTCGCCGAACTGTACGACAGCTACAGCGGCGTCGAGATCCAGGCGCTGGAAGACCTGGGATTCGTCGAACGCGGTCAAGGTGGACCGAGCGTCGCCGGGGGCATCTTCGACCTCGATGGCGAACTGCCCGTAAACACGAGCGGCGGCTTGCTGGGTCGCGGCGCGCCGGTCGGCGCGACGGGCATCTTGCAGGCCATAGAAGTGGTGCAGCAGCTTTGGGCTACGGTTGATCCTCGGCGACAGGTGGCGGAGGCCCGGCGCGGTTTGACCGATACCCACGCCGGCATCGCCAGCATCAGCGTCGTTAACATATTCGAGCGGCGGGATTGAGCATGACGGAAAAAGTCCGTAGCAAAATCGATATTCACCTGCCGGAAAGCACGAGTGCCGACGACGACTGGGCGCAGTTCCGGCAGGTTGAGCGCGTCGCCATGGCGCTGACCCAAAGCTACAAATACAGCCTGGGCAAGGTTTCGCGCTTCTTTATGGAATTGGAGAATGGGCGCTTTTTAGCCACGCGCTGCGACGGCTGCGCCAAGGTGTTCGCGCCGCCCCGTCCGCTTTGCCCGAGTTGTCTGGCGGTTGCCGACTGGGTAGAATTATCCGGTCAAGGCGTCGTGAAGACCTATTCGGTCTTGCACTTCTCCCCCGGCAGCAACGATGATGTTCGGGCGCTGCAGACGCCTTACGTCCTGGCCTATGTTCTGCTGGACGGCGCCGACACGCTCTTCCCGCATTTGCTGAAGGCGCCGCCGGATCAAGTGCATTCGGGCTTGCGCGTAAGGGTGGCCTACAGTGACGAGCCGGTGCATCACCCCATTCATCTGATGTATTTTGTTCCGGTCGTGGAAAGGCAAAGGCAATGAGCGCGCGCGTGCATAAACTAATCAACCAGCCGGAAAATATCGTCAGCGAAATGCTGGACGGTTTCTGCGCCGCTTACGGCGATATCGTGCGCTTGACGGACGAAGGCTTGCTAGTACGTGCTACGCCCAAAGCCCCGGGCAAGGTCGCCTTGGTGATCGGCTGTGGCAGCGGCCACGAGCCAGCGATGATCGGCTGGGTCGGCCAGGGCTTGTTTGACGTCAATATCGCGGGCGAGATCTTCACCGCGCCAGGACCCGATCGCATTGTGCAGGGTATCAAGGCAGCCGATCGCGGCGCCGGCGTGCTGGTTTGCGTTTCGCATCACGCCGGAGACTTGCTCAATGCCGAACTGGCGCTGGAACTCTGCGCGATGCAAGGCCTGTCAAATGTCGATATGGTGGTGCTTTATGACGACATCTCCAGCGCGCCCAAAGGACGGGAGCCGGAACGCCGCGGTACCGCCGGGCTCTTTTTTGTCTGGAAGATGCTGGGCGCATTCTGCGAAGGAGACGGCGATCTGGCCGCCGCGAAAGCGCTGGCGGAAAAAGTCCGTGACAACACGCGCAGCCTGGCGATGTCATTAAGTTCCTGCGCCAGCCCGGTCACCGGCGATGTCATGTTCGAGATGCCGGCGGACGAAATGGAAATCGGCATGGGACTACATGGCGAAATGGGTATGGGACGGCAAAAGGCGCTGGGAGCGCGGGAGACCATTGATCTGATGCTGCCGCCCATCCTGGAAGACCTGCCTTTTCAAGCGGGAGACGAAGTGCTCGTGCTGCTCAACAACAGCGGCAGCATGACCCTGATGGAACTCTTCATCTTGTATAAGCGCGTCGCCGAAAAACTGGCGGAAGCCGGCATACGCGTGTACAAGTCCTGGATCGGTCCCTATGCCACGACACAGGAAATGGCCGGTTTCGCCCTCTCGCTCTGCCGCGTTGACGATGAACTGAAAGCCTTGTGGGACGCGCCGGCCAACGGCGCCTATATGAAACAATTATGAGCGAAATCGGATCCGACGATTTGAAGGCGATGCTGCTGGCCATTGCCGGACGCATAGCCGATAGTCGAGAGCGGTTGAACCGCCTGGACGCCGCCCTGGGCGACGGCGATCATGGCGCCAGCATCAGCGCCGCATTCGAAAAGGCGGCCGCTGAAGTTGACGTCCTGCGCGACCCGCTCCCGAGCGACATTTGGCTGACAACGGCGCAGTCCCTGATGAACGGCATGGGTGGGGCATCGGGCGCCCTCTTTGGTACGCTCTTCTTGAAAGGCGTCGCGCCCATCCACGGCAAGGAGCGCTTGAACAAAGCTGATTTTGATGAACTGTGGCGCGCAAGTTTGGCCGGCGTCAAAGCCCGCGGCAAGGCTGTAATCGGCGACAAAACCATGGTCGACGCCTTGGAGCCGGCAGTGCTGGCCTTTGCCGCGAAAGACAATATCGCAGATGCCTGGGCTGCTGCTGCGGAAGCAGCCAGCTATGGCGCTGAATCAACCAGAGAACTGATTGCCCGGCAAGGTCGGGCCAGGTACCTGGGCCAACGCGGCATCGGCCATCAAGACCCGGGCGCGACGACCATCGCGCTGATGTTTGAGGCCCTGGACAGCTATTGGAGGGAAATGACGAATGGCAAAACATAAACTGCGCGTCGGTTATATCGGCACCTCGATCTCGTCATATTTCGCGGGTGAATACAACCAGCGACCGCGCGCCATCGGCGGCTTGGAAAAACTGTCGCAGGAACTGGATTTTGAGTTGATCGCCGTACATGACGATGTGATGACCGAAGAGGGATCGATCCGCGCCGCCGCCTTCCTGCGCGAGCGGCAGATCGACTTTCTGCTCTTGCAGACCGCCGCCTGCAGCATGGGCGAACAGTTGCTGCCGCTCGTAAAAGCCGCGCCGCGCCTGGGGCTATGGGCCACGCCCGATCCCGAGCAAGATGGCGAGATCAAACTCCACTCGGTGGTTTCGATGAGCCACTTCGCCTCGATCTTGAAACGCTACCTCAAACACGAGAACATTCCTTTCAAGTGGTTCTACGGCCATGTGGAAACCGAGCAGTTCCGCGATCGCTTCGCTGTGACCATCCGCGCTTTGACGGCTGTCGTGAATATCGAACGCTCGCGCATCGGCTGGATCGGCAACCTGTCGCCCGGTTTTAATGACATGATCTTTGACGAACGCACCCTGCGCAGCCGCCTGGGCATCGCCGTCCTGCCGCATGAACTGGCGGAACTGGTGGAGCGCGCCAAAGCTTACGATCCGGCGCCCGTCCACACGACAGTCAAGGAAATCAAGTCCGCCGCCAGCGCAATCACCGTGACCGAAGACAGCGCCTTCGACCGCGTCACGCGCCTCTATCTCGCCATGCGCGACCTGGCGAGCGAGTTCGATTATGACGCCCTGGCTGTACAATGCTGGCCCAATTTCCAGCCCTATTATCGCGTGGCGCCCTGCATGGCATATAGCTGGCTGGGCAGCGAAGACGGGCTCGCCGTATCTTGCGAGGGCGATGTCCTGGGCGCTGCCAGCATGTACTTGCTCAATGTCTTAAGCGGACGCCAGGGTTCGTCTACCTTGCTCGATATGACCGCGCTGGACCCGGCAACCAACGCCATGCTCATGTGGCACTGTGGCGTCTCGCCGCGGCACTTCGCCAATGACGACGGCATCAAATGGGTCGATCACGTCACCCTGGGGCGCAAGGGCGATGACGGACCCTACGGTGTGGCGGGCGACCAGGTCTTCGCCCCCCAAGAAACGACGGTCAGCTATATCGGCGATGACGGGAGCAGCCTGCTTGTCATCCGCGCCGAGATCATCGAACACGCCAAGAAAGGCTTTGACGGCACCCGCGGCTGGTTCGCCGAATTCGAGCTCAACAAAGAGCCGGCGTCTCTGATGGATCTGATCAACACCCTGACCGTGCGCGGGCACGAGCATCACTTCGCCGTCGGCCAGGGCGACGTCACCGACGAACTGATGGAATTCGCCGCCTGGAAGGGCATGCGCTTGATTGAGCGCGTGCCGGAGGCGAAGTATCTACAATTGGAAGGCGTTAACGTATAATAGGCGACAATCTCCTGAATTCCGGGAGTGCGACAATTCTGCTTATCTAGTTTAAGTAAAGGAAAGACTATGTTTCGCAAAAGTGTACTAATCAGTGTTTTCTTGCTCATCGCTCTGCTGTTGAGCGCTTTTGGAACGGTTCTGGCGCAGGACATGATGGATGCGCCGCCGGGATTCGATACCTGGGACGATGTTGTCGCAGCCGCCGACGGCGCGACCGTCAACTGGTATATGTGGGGCGGTTCCGATTCGATCAACGGCTTCGTCGATGAAACATACGGCATTCCGCTGATGGAAGAATACAACGTCACGCTCAATCGCGTGCCGCTGGCGGACACCGTCGACGCCGTCAACCAGGTCTTGAGCGAAGCCGAAGCCGGTATTGAGGGCGACGGCGGCACCATCGACCTGATCTGGATCAATGGCGAGAACTTCTTCACACTCAAGCAGGCGGAGTTGCTCTACGGTCCCTGGTCGGAGAACATTCCGAACAGCGCTTATGTCAACTGGGACAACCCGGCATTGAATCGGGACTTCGGGCGGCCGGTCGATGGCTACGAAAGTCCCTGGACGGGTGCGCAATTCCACTACATCTACGATTCGGCGCGCATGTCCGAGGACGATCTGCCGCGCAGCAATGCCGAGTTGAGCGACTGGATCGCTATGAACCCGGGTCGCTTCACCTATATCGCGCCGGGGCCAGGGGCATTCCAGGGCACGCGTTTCGTCAAGCAGGTGCTCTTCGAGATCAGTGGTGGGCAAAGCCAGTGGGTCGGCGACTTCAACCAGGAACTCTACGACGAGCATGCCCCGGCCCTCTGGGATATGCTCAATAGCTGGGAAGAAAATCTCTGGCGTGGCGGCGAAACCTATCCGACCAATATCGGCGAACTGCACGAACTATTTGCCAATGGCGAAGTGGATTTCACCATCACACAACGTATTTCGGGAGCTGCGCCCGATATCGCCTCGGGTTTGATCCCGCCCACGAGCCGCGCTTTCTCCTTCGATAGCAACATGATTGGTGATTTCAACTACGTGGCGATTCCTTACAACGCGCCCAACAAAGCAGCGGCGCTGATGTTGGCGAATCTCATTCTGCGGCCGGACAGACAAGCCCGGCAGGTGGTTCCCGCTCATGGATTCGGCGCGGCCTTCTCCATTGATGTCAATCGCGTCACAGACGAAGCGCAACTGGCAGCGCTGGAAGAAGCGGCAAACAGCCTGGGCGAGGCCGCCGCGGACCCGGCGCGCTTGGCAGGCGCCCTGGTATCGGATATCGTGGCCGAATATCAGGCCCTGATCGAAGCCGACTGGGAAGCCAACGTGCTTCAGAATTAGGCTTTCTATGCCTCCCTGCCCCGTCTCCATTGCAATGGAGACGGGGTCCTGTTCTGGTGAATGACGCCAGAATCCGTCACTACGAGTTGCGCGCGAGGGAATCTTAGTGGGCGTACTATTCGGATGAATCTATGGTCGCCTCTCCTTACAATTGCTGCAATATGCTTTAGTAGCCACAGAATCGGAACGATATGAGTTTTTCGGATCGACGTGACCTGTACCAACAAATAGAAACCGAACGTGAGTCCGCAGTTTTGACCTATGTGACGAGCGACCGGCTAGGTATGGAAACTTCTATCGCTTCAGATGTTATTGATCCCTTCGTCGATCTTCTTGACATGATTGGGCCAGTAGAGCGCATATCTCTAATCCTTCACACTAGCGGAGGACAAACCCTTGCCGCTTGGCGCCTCATAAACCTTATACGCATGTTTTGTGATGAACTAGAGGTCATAGTTCCATCAAAAGCGCTAAGCGCAGGTACTCTGATGTCTATCGGTGCCGACAATATCGTTATGACAAAACAAGCTGTCTTAGGCCCAATTGACCCTAGTATCAATAATCCACTGAATCCGCAAGTGAACTTTGGCGGCCAACCAAAGCAAGTGTCTGTCAGTGTCGAAAGTGTTCGCGGATACCTCAATCTCGCTCGTGAAGAACTTGGAATCGCAGACACACAGCACCTCACTAGAGTCCTCTTGGATTTGTCTAGCCATATCCATCCCGTTGTTCTAGGCGACATATTTAGAAGCACAGAGCAGATCCGCTTCTTGGCAAGAAAGCTTTTACCTCGCCAGGTGGAAAACGAAGCTAATATCAAATCAATCGTTGATTTCCTATGCGCGGATTCCGGCAGTCATGACTACACAATTGACAGGAGAGAGGCCGGTGGTTTAGGATTGAAGGTGGAAAAGCCTTCCGCTATATTTTACGATCTCCTCAAAAGGATACATTCTAGTTATTCTGAGGAGCTACAACTCCTACAGCCTTACTCACCAACAGAGATCGTGGCGGAAGGAAAAGTCGGCGCAAATCATTACGCCATCAAACGTGGTTTGGTTGAAGGAACCGCAGGTGGTTGCTATGCTTATCTTTCACAAGGAATCATGGAACTGGTTCAATTAGAGACGGACGGTAGCCCCTTCCAGCAACAATTCGTGAATGACAACAGGACTTTCGAAGGATGGAAAAGAATCGTATAGAACGCTTTAGATCCTCTACCGGTGACGGGAGTTCATATTATCGCGAAACTTCAGCAGTAAATGATCTTGCCTCGACTAAATCAAGCGCCGCAATGGGTAATCTGGCTGATGTAATGAAAAACGGCCTTGTAACATTCCCCAACATACTAGCTCCTGATTCATTTAGGCTTATTCCGCTTGGAAAAACGACCATCTCCGAATCAAACAAAGCGGATGGGCGGTGATGACTTGCCGCTACGATTCTTTTCTTGCCGCCGTGCGCTTCAGCTACCCATATACTACATCCTAGATGTACTATAAGCTGCATACGACGACAACCATTCTCAAATAGGATGCCATTTGTATCTGCATGGCAAGGATAAACGGCTGCTTTCTTAACAATATTGTTCCCATTGCAATGGATGGAGCTTTAGCAGCAGATCGCAAACGCCTATGACACAAGTCGTCCTGGAAAAAATCCAGAAAGTCTACACGCGCGGCGACCTTGCCGCCGTGGACGATTTTTCCCTGACCATCCCCAGCGGGGAACTCGTGGCCTTTCTCGGTCCCTCCGGCTGCGGCAAGACCACCACTCTCAAGATGATCGCTGGCTTGATCCAGCCGACCACCGGTCGCATTCTTTTCGACGGCGAGGATGTTTTACCCATCCCGGCCGAAAAGCGCGGGGCGGTGATGGTCTTTCAGAATTATCTGCTTTTTCCCTACATGTCAGTCGGCGACAATGTCGGCTTCGGGCTGAAGATGCGCGGTGTCAACAAACGCGTTATCGCCGAACGAGTGGCGGAAATGCTCGCCCTGGTCAAACTGCCCGATATCGCCAAACGCCGGCCTACCCAGCTTTCCGGCGGGCAGCAGCAGCGGGTCGCGCTGGCGCGGGCGCTCATCACCGAGCCGCGCGTCCTGCTGCTGGATGAACCGCTGAGCAACCTCGACGCCCACCTGCGCGATGAAATGCGCGAACTGATCTTGTCCATCCAGCGCGACCTGGCGGTGACCACGGTCTTTGTCACCCACGACCAGGAAGAGGCCGTACTCCTGGCCGATCAAATCGCCTTGATGTTTGATGGATTATTACTGCAATACGCCTCGCCGGCCGAGTTCTACCAGCGGCCCATCAGCGAGCGCGCGGCGCGTTTCTTCGGCGGCGTCAACTTCATCCCCGCGCGGCGTAATAACGGCATGGTAAGAACCGACATCGGCGATTTCCACTTCGCCGCGCAAGAAGGCGAACGCGCCCCTTCCGGCGCCGCGGTGATGACGATCCGACCGGAGCAGATACGACTCAACGACGGCGCGGAAAACAATCTGGTCAAAGGTCTCATTCGCGAGCGCATTTATGTCGGCACCTATACCCGTTACAAGATCACCCTCGGCGACCACGAGATCGAGGCCATCCGCAGCGCCGATCTGCCGGAAGCGATCGGCGTCGGCGACGAAGTCGATGTGCACTTCCCGGCTGACCGTATCTGGGTCGTCCCGGCCTAGGCTTTGCATCGCTCATCCATCAGCGTAAAACAAAGTAAATCATGCAAAATTCGCAAAATACCCCCCATCGCCCGGCCCTTGTTGTAGTGGTCTCGAAAAACTGGACACCTAGTAAAGAGAGTATACTAGCGTGACAGAAACGGAGGAAAGTGCATGGCAAGACAGCGCAAGCACAGCCCAGAAACCAAAGTCAGGATCGTGCTGGAGATTATCAGCGGCTCGAAATCTATCAGCCAGGCCAGCCGGGAGTACAAGATTAAGGATAGCCTGCTCTACAAGTGGAAGGCCGAGGCGATTGAGGGCATGACTCAGTATTTTGCGTATGGCCAGCCG
>JAPOOU010000076.1 GCA_026713245.1 Chloroflexota bacterium | reverse complement strand
CGCCGACGGCCGCGTCTGCCAGCCGGTATCAAAAGCGCTCGATGGCGCCGGGACAAGGTTTGGAGCATGATCGACGCAGGCAGGCTTTTCGAATTGGAAGATACGCATGGCTCGGGCGCCTACGGCAAAAGGCCTACAGCGCTCGCTCGCGGCGAGGGCGTCTATGTTTATGACGCGGCGGGCAATCGTTACCTTGACGCCACGAGCGGCCAGGGCGTGGCAGCCCTGGGCCACAGTCATCCGGCAGTGGCCGGGGCAATCGCCGAGCAAGCGGGGCGGCTGATTACTTGCCACGAGTCCTTTTACAACGATCGACGCGCCGAGTTGTACGACTTGCTGTCGAGCGTCATGCCGGCCGATTTGCATCGCTTTTTTCTATGCAATAGCGGCGCCGAAGCCATTGAAGGCGCGCTGAAGGTGGCGAAATTGCTGACGGGACGAGATGGCATCGTTGCGGCCAAACGCGCCTTTCACGGGCGGACCACCGGCGCGCTCTCCATGACCTGGACCCCGAAATACCGCAAGCCCTTTCAAGCCTGGCTGCCATCTGTCACGCACATTCCATATAACGACACAGAAGCCGCCCAGGCAGCTATCACAGACGATACGGCGGCGGTCGTGACCGAGGCGGTGCAAGGCGAAGGCGGCGTGCATCCGGCTCGGGACGAATACCTGCGAGCATTGCGCGACGCCTGCGACCGGTCCGGCGCCATGCTCGTTGTCGATGAGATTCAAACCGGATTGGGACGTACCGGCCGTTGGTTCGGCTTTCAACATGGCGATATCACGCCCGATATCGTGGCTATAGCCAAAGCGATCGGCGGCGGCTTGCCCATGGGCGTCGTCAGTTGGCGCGCCACGCGCGGTCCCATTGATCGCGGGACGCACGGCAGCACCTTCGGCGGGAATCCGCTGGCATGCGCGGCGGCGGTCGCAACCCTGACGACGATACGGGATCAAGGCCTGGTAGAGGGGGCGGCGGTCAATGGAACCTGGTTCGCCGAGCGCTTGCGCGCGCTCGAGCTCAACTCGGTGCGTGAAGTCCGTGGACGCGGTCTGATGCTTGGTTTGGAGTTGCGCGGTCGCGTCACGCCGGTGCTGAAAGGACTGCAGGAAAAGGGCGTTCTGGGATTGCCAGCCGGCCTGAACACGCTGCGTCTGCTACCGCCGCTTATCATCACCCGCGAGCAGTTGCAAGTCATCGTGGATGCAATCGCCGAGGTTTTGGACTGAGCCATGACAGCCATTTCATCTGTCGCAGCGGAAGAATTGCTGCGCGATCTGGTCGCTATCGCCAGCCCCTCCCGCGAAGAGGCGGAGGCAGCCGCGTTTCTGGTTGACTGGATGCGCGCGGCCGGCTACGACGAAGCCTTCGTTGACGAGGTCGGTAACGCGGTCGGCGTCATCGGCAGCGGTGAAACAGAGATCATTCTGCTCGGTCATATCGACACATTTGCGGGATTCCCGCCCGTCCGGGTCAAGGGTCGGATGCTATTTGGCCGGGGAGCGGTCGACGCCAAGGGCCCGCTGTCCACCTTTGCAGTTGCCGCCAAACGCGCCAAGATTCGCGCTGGTTTGCGCGTCATCGTGGTGGGGGCTGTGGAAGAAGAAGCGGCGACCAGCAAAGGCGCGCGTCATGTAGTAGCGAATAATCGACCGGCCTACTGCGTCATCGGCGAGCCGTCGCACTGGGATCGAATCACGCTGGGTTACAAGGGTCGGCTGCTCGTGGACTGGCGCTGGGAAGGCGGACTGGCCCACAGCGCGGGCGAAGCGCCCAGCCCGGCGGAACGCGCCGTCGATTATTGGCTGCGGCTGCAAAGTCGCGCGGCAGAACACAACCAGGCCATCGACTCGATCTTCACGCGCCTGGATGTATCGCTGCGTGATCTTCGCACTTATCAACATGGCGTTAACGGGGTCGCCGAAATGACGATTGGGTTCCGTTTGCCGCCGGAGGTCGATCCAAGCGAAGTGGCCGCGAAACTGGAGTCTGTTGATGGCGCGGCCATTGCCACGCGCGGCGCCGAGCGCGCCTACACCGCGGACAAGAACAGCGAGCTAAGTCGGGTTTTTCGCCGCGCGATACGCGCGGGCGGCGGGTCGCCGCGCTTTTTGTACAAGACCGGCACATCGGACATGAACATCGCCGGTCCAGGCTGGGACTGCCCCATCGTCGCCTACGGACCCGGCGATTCCGCGCTCGACCATACGCCGGAAGAACATATCAACCTGGATGAGTACCTGCTTGCGATTGATGTGCTCACCGCGGTTCTGGAGTCCCTGTAGCCCGAATTAAGGAGTCTTATGCACAACAGAAACGCGCCCGTTCAAGATTTCCATTTTATCGATTCGACCCTACGAGAGGGCGAGCAATTCCGTGGAACGCACTTCACCATCGACGACAAGAAGGAAATCGCCAGGCTGCTGGATCGTTTTGGGGTGGACTATATGGAACTCTCCACGCCTGTCGCCAGTCCGCAAAGCGCTGACGCGATACGCGCGTTGGCGGATATGCCCCGTGATTTCAAGCTGCTGACCCATATTCGCGCCGATATGGACGATGCCAAGCTGGCGGTCGACTGCGGTGTTGACGGCGCCGACGTGTATATCGGCACCTCCAATTACATGCGCGAGTACAGCCATGGGAAAAGCCTTGAACAAGTCATCGAGATCGGTCAGAAGGTCGTCGCCTATCTCAATGAGCAAGATGTCGAGACGCGCTTCAGTACGGAAGATACTTTCCGCAGCAATTTCGCTGATGTGATGACCGTGTATCGCGCCATGGACCTGGCCGGGGTTGATCGCGTGGGCGTCGCCGATACCGTGGGCATCGCCGATCCGCTGAGCACGTATAACCTCATCTCGAATCTGCGCGATGTGGTCAGCTGCGACATTGAGTTTCATGGCCACAACGACAGCGGATGCGCGGTAGCCAACGCCTTCTGCGCCTTGCAAGCCGGGGCCACGCATATTGATACGACGGTGCTGGGGATCGGTGAAAGGAACGGCATCACGCCCATGGGGACCCTGATCGCTCGTCTGTACACCTGCGACAAATCATTGGTGG
>JAPOOU010000159.1 GCA_026713245.1 Chloroflexota bacterium | reverse complement strand
CTGGGACCTTTTCGCCGATTACGCGCCGAGCCCCTACAGATTTTGTGCTTGAGGGTGGAAGATGGGAGCTTGATGCGCCAACAATCTGAAATGCACCCCAGGGCTTTGGGCGCATTTCAATGATTTGGCGGAAGGAAGAAACACTGTCTCGAATTGCGTCCTAAGCTAAGCACTCTGACAGCTAATTCACGGACAAAGTAACGTCCCTGCATAGTTTCCGGGTTTTGAAGGATGGGGCTTTAGGCGCCAGGAATCTGATTTGCGCACGCGCTTTTCGTTATTCAGGATGGCGGTAGAAGTCCGGAATTACACTAGGTTTGGCCGGTGCTTCGTGATACCCTTTGCGCTTGGCTTATGGTTGCAATCGCGGGAGCCTTGAGATCAATTCAAGGGTTGATAGAATTCATACTGACCTCTTGAGAACCAAGATTGGCTGAATAGCCGCTCGGCAGCGGCGAAAAGGCGGGCCGCGCTCAGGCATAATCGTTAGCCTTCTCGTCGCATGAGCGACGCGGTTTACATAAAGTGGAGCGATAATCGCATGATGAAGACACGCACCTGCGGCGAGTTGAGAGAGAGGGACGCCGGGACACCGGTTTCACTGGCGGGTTGGGTCAATCGTCGGCGAGACCAGGGTGGTCTAATCTTCATTGATTTGCGCGATCGCTGGGGCATTACGCAGGTTGTTGTCGATCTGGAATTGGCGCCGGAGGCGCACGCGATAGCCGACAGCGCCCGCAATGAATATGTATTGCGTGTTTCCGGTAAGGTGCGCATCAGGCCGGAAGGGACAGCCAATCCGGAATTGCCCACGGGCGATATCGACATCGTAGCCGATGAGATACTGATTTTGAACAGATCGAAAACGCCGCCCTTTTATATCAACAAAGACGACGGCAATGTGGATGAGGCGCTTCGCATGCGCCACCGTTATTTGGACCTGCGCCGCGAGCCGATGCAGCAGAAGATGATCCTGCGCCACAAGACAGTCAAGTTGATTCGCGATTTTCTCGATGCTGAAGACTTCATAGAGGTCGAGACGCCGATCCTGTTCAAGACGACTCCGGAAGGGGCGCGCGACTTTCTCGTCCCGAGTCGCTTGCAACCCGGTATGTTCTACGCGCTTCCACAGTCCCCTCAGCAACTAAAACAGTTGCTCATGGTAGGTGGCATCGAGCGCTATTTTCAGATCGCGCGTTGTTTTCGCGATGAAGATCTGCGCGGTGATCGACAGCCGGAGTTCACCCAGCTGGATCTTGAGATGAGCTTCGTTGAGCGCGAAGACGTGATGCAACTGATGGAAAGGCTGGCGAGTGAAATCGTCAAGACCGTTACGCCTGAAAAGCGCCTGATTGCGGAGCCGTTTCAAAGGATTCTGTACCAAGACGCATTGGAGCAATATGGCACGGATCGGCCGGATATCCGTTTTGATTTGCGGGCGATTGATATTGGCCATATCGCCGGGCGCTGCGCGTTTCCGGTCTTCGTGGAGAATGTGAAGGCGGGTAAGCCGGTCAAGTGCATGCGAGTGCCGGGCAAAGCCGCGGCATTAAGTGGCACGCAACTGCGCAAGGAAGCGCGTGATCTGGAGAACATGGCTCGACGCGCCGGCGCCAAGGGCCTGGCTTATATCACCGTTCCGACTGAACCGGAAGGCGAATTACGGGGACCCATCGGCAAATTCTTCAATGTGGATCTCAAATTGGAGTTGCTGGATGCTGTAGGCGCCGAAGGCGGCGATTTGCTGCTGTTCATGTCGGATGAGCCGCAGATCGTTTACGCTGTTACCGATGCCTTGCGCAATCACTTCAAAGCCGAACTGCAACTTGACGACGACTTGCTGGCGTTTTGCTGGGTGATC
The DNA here is from genome assembly GCA_026713245.1 of Chloroflexota bacterium. Taxonomy (GTDB): domain Bacteria; phylum Chloroflexota; class Anaerolineae; order Aggregatilineales; family Phototrophicaceae; genus UBA6055. The sequence goes on along the minus strand of JAPOOU010000159.1, from coordinate 10,022 downwards.
GACTTCCCGGAGTTCATCTGGGACGACGAACATGAGCGCTGGGACCCCTCCCAACATATGTTTACCATGCCCCTGGCAGAGGATCTGCATTTGCTGGACTGTGACCCGGGCCAGGCCCGCGGATCTCAATACGATCTGATTTGCAATGGATATGAAGTGGGCGGCGGCAGCATCCGAATTCACGATCGGGAGATACAGGAAAAGATCTTCCCCCTGATCGGCCAGACCATGGAGCATGCCATGGCGGAATTCGGGCACATGCTGGAAGCATTCGAATACGGCGCGCCGCCGCACGGCGGCATGGCTTGGGGCATTGACCGCCTGGTCATGCTCTTGGCGGGCGCGCCGAATATCCGCGAGGTGATCGCCTTCCCAAAGACCCAGGGCGGCGCCGATATCATGGCGCATGCGCCATCGGACGCGGACGGCGCGCAGCTAAAGGAATTGCATATACAGCTGGACCTTCCCGAAGAGTCGGAGGACTAGGCAGCGAAGACAAAAGCAGAAGCGGGGGCAGTGTTCCGCCCCCTTTGTCAACGCGAGACTACTCTTCCGAATTTAAGATGTTTCCGTGCAGCAGCCCGGCGATGGCGCCGCCGGCGAAAATGCCGATCAAGTATTGAATGAGATATGAAGTATCCCCCGCAACAAGGGACGGTCCCAGGGTACGCGCGGGATTCAAGGAAGCGCCGGTTGCCGGTCCTCCGGCCAGGATGCTTGCCGCCAGCGTGAAGCCGATGGCGACCCCGGCAAGCTTGCCGGCGCGTCCATAGACAGCCGCTTGAAACACCGCGCTAACCAGGAAGAATGTCAGAATAGCCTCGTATATGGCGGCCGTCCAAACACTGTCCTCAGTGAGGAAACCGGTGGTTTGCCCGTAATTGTATGCGGCTTCTCCCAGGAAGCCGGCGACGGCTGTGTTGTCCTTCGGGAACACCGCGGTCAATACGATCGCGGCGATAATGCCGCCGATGAATTGGGCCAACATGTATACCAGGGATTTGTTCAGGTCTTGCTTGCCGCCGACGAGCAAGCCGAGTGTAACAGCGGGATTCAGCTGCGCCCCGGAGATATGCCCATAGGTATAAACCAGCGCAACCAGGATCAAGCCATGCGCCAGCGCCGGAACCAACACGCCAAACTCTTCCACGACCAAGACTGCGGCGGAACCTACAAATACCAACACAAACGTGCCGATTAATTCGGCGAGACTTTCCTTGAAGAGGTCATCACTCATCTTTACTCCCCCGTCGAATCTTCACATTGCGATTGCTTTTGCGACAAGCCTATTATAGACGCTACTTAGGATATTGAATACTAAACTTCAACTACAGCTGCGCGGCAGCGCATTTGTTACTTTACATGGCGAAGCGGATTTGTTATAAATGCCTGGACCTGCTGTATTCGTGATAGAACTATATGTGCCGAGCCAACATTCTTTTGACGGGAGTCTATCTTTGGTAGCTAATGTAATAGGCCCGAGCCAAAACAGAGGTTATCGAGCGATTCCCAGCCTGTAATTTTGCAGGTTCGCGACACTATGGCTACACGGTACAGTGGGCCCGATATCATGGACAGCGCGCGGATTCCGCGCGCTGTCTTTCTTGGCAGCTACCGATTGTAGTCGTCGCCGAAGATATTGCGCATGAGGTAGCCGACTTGCCCCTGGCTGGGAATCACCGCAAACAGGCCATCTTCGGTGGTGTAGTCTTCAACATAGTTGTAATCCATGACGCCGGTGGAGATGTTTTCCAGGTCAATGTCTTTGACAAAGAGCGCCAACTGGATGACCTGGCCAAGTTCCAGGCCGGTATACAAGTTGTCGCTGAGCGTGGCCCAGAGTTGCGGCGCTTGCAGGATAAGGCGCGGGATCATGTCAAAGCTGAGAATGCGATCGCGAATTGCATAGAGCACCATTTGTTGCCGCTCCGCGCGACGCATGTCGTTGTTGCCATGTCTGGTGCGGGCAAAACGCAGGGCATTATAGCCGTTCAGCTTGTGTGTGCCGGCTGGAATGAATAGCGGATCAAAGCCGTAGTTCATGTCTGGATACCTGGGATCGTCTATTGTGTAGTCGATGGTGATTTCGATGCCGTCAATGATGTCAACGATGTCGATAAGCGCCTGGAAATCCATCAGCACGTAGTTGTGTACGCGGATACCGAAATTGTATTGTACGGTCTGCTGAAGCAGCGTCGGTCCGAATCCAAAGCGCTGACCTTCGCCATTGAACAGCACGGTGTTGATCTTTGCCCGCTTGGCATAGCCGGGCACGCTAACCAGCAAGTCGCGCGGAATGCTCAAGACGCCGATTCTATTGCTATTGGGATCAATGCTAACGATCATAAGGCTGTCGGTGCGATGGGCCAGACCCGTTTCTTCGGGCCGCCTGTCCAGCCCGCCGAGTACGACGGTGAAGCGCGATTGACCGTCCCAGGGTCGCAGATCAATCATGCTTCCGTCCTGCAAAGGCAGGACGTCGACGCCGACGACCCTGCCGTCAGCGATGTAGTCCGTTCGCGCGTCCACAGGCGTCGGCAGCCTGCTGGAAATGTCCATGGTCGGCAGCACCTCTTGTGATGACTGCGGCAGCCGCAGCAGGACCAGCATACCCAGGATAACAACGCCGAACAGTCCTATCATTGCGCCCGCAAGCAGGACCCAGGCCCAGTCCCGGCGACGTCCCTTACCGCCCATCCTGCGCCTTGGAGGGCGCTGGCGAGCGAAGGGATCCGGTTGAGGGGGAGGTACACGTATGGGTTCCTGATTTAAGTCTGGCGGTCGATAGACAGGTGGCGAAGCGCTGGAACGGGTCGCGCTGTCGGCTATGCCGGCCGTGGAGCGCAGCGCATTCGAATTTGACAAAGCGCCCTCTTTATTGTCGAATAATTGAGACATTCGGCGATGGTTCCGTTTGGTAGGAGAAACTGGATCACAAGTCAGTATAGGCAAGGCGGAAAAATGCCGCAACTCCGTTTGATACGAGACTCAAACTTCCGAAATGGTTCCAGAAATATGGCGACGGATTGCGCCATATTCGAGGCGGTTGCCGCGGGTCGACAGCCGCCGACCATGCGACTCTACGGTTGGGAGCCGATGTGCCTTTCTTTAGGTTATGGCCAGCGCACGCGTGATGTCGATATGGGCCGTTTGCGCGCGCGAGGCTGGCAGCTGGTGCGCCGACCGACGGGCGGCAAGGCGATTCTACACGGCGACGAGTTGACTTACAGTCTGTGCCTGCCAAGCAATCATCCCTTGGCTGCGGGCAATCCTGTCGACAGCTACCGGCGTATCGGCGCGGGATTGGCAAGCGGCCTGGAAGGCCTGGGGGTGATAATCGTTTCCGAGCTCAAGGATCCGCGCGACAAGAAGGAAACGGGTCCCGTCTGTTTTGAAGTCGCGTCGCATTTTGAGATTACCGTTGCCGGTCGCAAGCTGGTTGGCAGCGCGCAGATGCGCCGCAAGGCTGGGATACTGCAACACGGGACAATCCCGATCCGCGGCGATGTCGGACGCATTTGCGATGTTTTGAGTTTCGAGAGTGAAGAAGAACGAGAATCGCAGCGGCAGAGCGTGCGCGAGCGGGCCGCGACGCTGGAAGCGACAATGGCATCGCCCCCTAGCTGGGACGATGTGGCCGACGCCATCGCCAGTGGAATCGAGCGGGCATACGGCTACGAGACTTTGCGCCAGGAACTCAGCTACGACGAATCTGATCGAATGGAGGCGCTGATGACCGAACGGTTTGCCAATCCTGACTGGACTGCCAAGCGCTAGGCGCGGCGGAGTTACGGATGGCGCTGTCGATATGAGAAACTCAAAGGCGCCTCGGCGGCAGTTTCAATATCAGTAGACGCGCAGCAAAAGTCCCTTAAGGTATTGCCCTTCGGGGAATGTTAGCGCCACTGGGTGATCGGGCGCTGCGGAGAGTTGTTCGACGATCTGCGCCTGGCGGCCGGCATCCGCCAGAGCCGCGAATACGATCTTTTGAAACAAGTCGCGACTAATGGCGCCGGAACAGGAAAAGGTCATCATGTAGCCGCCCTCTTTTACCAGTCGAAAGGCATTGAGATTGAGATCTTTATAGCCGCGCGCCGCGCGCGCGACTTGCCTTTTGTGCCGCGCAAACTTGGGCGGGTCCAGCACGACATAGTCAAAACGCGCGCCTTCGCCGACGCAAAAGCGGAGGTAGTCGAAACTGTCGGCCTGAATGTGCTCGGCGGAAGCGGCTGACGAAGGCTTGTCGTATTCGTTGAGCGCAAAGTTCTTCTCCGCCAGTTCAAGCGCCGCGCGCGAGGAATCCACATTGACGGCGCGTAAGTCGCTGTCCCTTTGCGCCGCGATGGCAAAGCCCCCGCTATAGCTGAAAAGATTCAGCAGACTTGGCGGGCCGTCAATGTCTCTGGCGCTGGCGCTGCTTTGCACAAGGTCATGCAGCTTCTGTCGATTGCGGCGCTGATCCAGATAGAATCCGGTCTTGTGGCCTCGAACAATATCCACATGAAACAGCGCGCCTTCATTTAACACGAAACGCTCGGGCGGCGGTCCGCCGACCAGAGGCCCGACGCTTGGATGCAGCCCTTCTTGCCGACGCAGGTCCATATCACTGCGCTCAAAGACCTGCTCGGCGTCGAAATGCGACTGCAGGATATCCGCGATTTTCTTCTTGTGCCGGTCGATAAAAAGCGTCTGCGCTTGCAGGACAAAGCAATCGCCATAGCGATCAAGCACGAGGCCGGGCATGTAGTCATTTTCGGCATTGACGACGCGACATGCGCGACTGTCCGGGATTCCGGCGTCGGCGACGTATTGGGCGCGCGACTGCCACGCTCGGCTGAGCATGCGCTGCCACCAGGCGTCGTCGATGGCTTCGTCTTCCCAGGTCAGTATGCGCGCCTGGATCTGTGATTTGGAATTCCAGTAGCCGCGAGCCAGAAAACGGTCTTTGTAATCGACGACTGTGACGAGCCGGCCGTCGACCGCATTGGCCGCAGTTGATACAGCCCCGGAGAAGATCCAAGGATGGCGATTGCGGATCGGCTTCTCGCGCCCTTTCTTGATCGTGACTTTGGCCGTGGCCATGCGCTAATCTGCGATCAAGGCGCGCAGGTCATCTTCGCTGATGACCGACACATCGTTTTTCAAGGCTTTGTCGACTTTGCTGCCGGGCGAATCGCCGGCGACGACATAACTGGTTTTCTTGCTCACGCTTCCGGTTACCTTGCCGCCATTGGCTTCGACTAGGGCTTTGATGTCATCGCGCGGGACGCTCATTGTGCCTGTGAGTACAAAAGTCTTGCCTTCCAGGCTGGAACCGGCGATCGTTTTCTCCTCGGCGCGCATATTGACGCCGGCCTCAAACATCTTGCTCAGCATTTTCTGATGATGCGGGTCGGCGAACCAGTCGACGATGTTTTGCGCCAATATCGGGCCGAGACCCTCCAGCGCGTGTAGCGGCCGAGCCGCCGCGATGAGTTCGGCCAGGCAAATCTCGATGCTCTTCAGTTCGTCGCTGGCCAGGGACAAGGGCTTGAGCAGACGCCCCAGCCGACTTGCCAGGTCCTCGGCATCCATATAACGAGGCGCCAGTTCCAGGTTGGGATGCATGAGACGATGGACAATCTTGTCGATTTCCGCCGTTGGTTCTTCCACTTGCGCTATCAGCGGGCGAGCGACTTCTGTGAATCTATGTTCCGCAGCGCTGATGGCTTGCGCTGTCTTCAGCAACTGCCCCATGGACCCGAAATTGTCCGTGATCAGCGACGCCACCGTTGAGCCGACGCCATCTATCCCCATCGACGCCAGCACCTGGGAAAAGGTCCGGGATTTTGCTGCCGAGATGGAAGCGAGCAGGTTTTCCACTTTCTTTTCCGCAAAACCCTCCAGCTCCAGCAGCGGCTCCGCCGTCAGGTAAAAGATATCGGCTTCATCTTGAATGAGCCCCTCTTTGATCAGCGCGTCAATCGTCTGTGGACCCATGCCTTCAATATCCATTGCGCCGCGCGAGACAAAGAATTCCAGCGTGCGCATGACACGTTCCGGGCAGGTGGGATTGGGACAGAACCAGTCGACCGCGCCCGGTGGTTGAATCAGCCTGGTAGCGCAAAACGGGCATTCTTCCGGGGGCAGTATGGTTGACTCGCTGCCTTCGCGCGCGGAAGCCACCGGTCCGATGACGTAAGGTATCACATCCCCCGAGCGCTTGATGACGACATGATCGCCGGTTCGGATGTCCAGTGCGGCGATCTGGTCGAAGTTGTGCAGGCTGGCGTTGGAGACTGTCACGCCGCCGATGAATACCGGGTTTAACTGAGCGGTGGGCGTGACCTTGCCCGTGCGACCGACATTGATGGCGACGTCGAGCAGTTGGGTGATGGCTTCCTCGGCCGGGAATTTGTAGGCGACGGCCCCGCGCGGATCCTTGCCGACCACGCCCAACTCACGGGCTTGCGCCAGGTTATCCACCTTCAATACCATGCCATCAATCTCGAATAGCAATTCGTTGCGCTTCTCCAGCCAGCCGGGCAGGGTCGCGATGACGTCATCCAGATGATCAAAATACTGGGCATCGGCGATCATATTGAATCCCAGGTCTTTGAGCCGTTGCAAGGTCTGCCACTCGCTGGTCAGGTCAATGCCGCGACTGTCCACCACACTGTATATATAGGCGGTGAGGTCCCGTTTGGCTGTTTCGCGACTGTCCTTCTGCTTGAGCGATCCGGAAGCGGTATTGCGCGCGTTCACATAGAGCGGCAAGCCTTGCGCGGCCTGCTCCTTGTTCAATTCTTCAAAGCTGTCTTTGTGAAAAAGCACTTCGCCACGGACGACGAGACGCTCTGGCGCGCTGCCCAGGTCTGAATCTACTGGAATGCGCAGGGGAACCGACCGGATGGTTTTTATGTTGGCAGTGACATCATCGCCCAGCTCCCCATTGCCGCGGGTGGCCGCGCGGGTCAGGACACCGTCTTCGTATGTAATGACGATAGACAAGCCGTCCAGCTTGGGCTGCAGGACATAGGCCAGTTGCGCGCCGGCGGGCAAGAGCCGCAGGTTCCGTTCTTCCCAGGCGCGCAAGTCATCGTCATCAAATGCGTTTGCCAGGCTGAGGATGGGCGCGGGGTGGGGAACCTTGGGGAAGTCCGCAGCCAGGTCAGATCCGACGCGCTGGGTCGGCGAATCCGGCAGCGCAAAGTCGGGGCGCCGGGTCTCGAGTTCAACTAATTCTCCGAAGAGACGATCGTATTCGGCATCGGAAATCGTCGGCGCGTTTAGTACGTTATATCGATAAATGTGCTTGTGGAGCTGTTCGCTCAGGTCGGCGATGCGTCGTTGGATATCCAGGCTCAAGGTCCGTTCCTGTCACTTAAGAAATCACGCGCAAATAGTTGCCCACTGCCCAGCCTTCGACCTGGAATTGCCTGTCTCGCACTTTCCACCAACTGAAGCCGTCCGCTTCCCGGGGCCCGCCAATGATGTCGAAGGCTGATCCTTCCGGCGCGCGGAAAAGGATTTGACTTTGGCTTAAGCCGGGCTGGTTGCGTACGTTCAATTCCTGGTTTCCCACGCCGGAAACTTCGACGCCGGCGCCGACCGTAATGGGAACGGGCGTAGGCACGACATCGACCGTTGGCAATAGCGGTCCCTCCATTGCAAGATCCGCCGGCGCTTGCCCGGCAATGACAAGCTCGACATCGCCGCTTGTTGACGCCGGGTTGACTTCGTCGGCGTCATTGCTGATCGGTTCGCTGATATTGGCTGGATCGGCTACAACGATCTGTATCACCGGTTCGGCTTGGGGCAGGGAGTCTCCCGCTCTCAGGGATATCAGCGCCAGAACCGCGGCCACTGACAAGATGAGGGCGGACAACAGAGTGAAGCCGAGCGACCACAAGGGAAAATAAAGCGGGCCGGCAGTCCGTTTTCGCGCGCGGTCCAGCCCTCCCGCGGATTGCCGCGAAGGAAGCGGCGGCCTTCCATGGGCAGCCCGGTCCGGGCGCGATTCACTGGAAGACCGGAGATCGTGTGTGCTGGGTTGCGGACTTTGTTCGACCATGGCACTTGCGAAGTCTACTGATTCTTGTTGTCGATCCAGGCGCTGAACTGATCGAAGGACCAGGTGTTGACGACGTGACGCGCTTCGACCCAGCCGCGTCGGGCGATGGTAAGGCCATAATCCAGCAGGTCGAGGTGGGCCACGCGGTGCGCGTCGGTATTAATGGCGAGCAAGGCGCCCATGTCCTTGGCCAAGCGCGCCAACTCCGGCTTGAGATCGAGACGCAGCGGATTGGCGTTGATCTCCAGGATCGTATTGCATTCACTTGCGGCGCGCAATACGACGTCCCAATCCGCGTCTACCGCTTCCCGGTTCGGGAATTGCCGCGCTGACGGGTGCCCGATCATATCGACATGGGGATTGTTGATGGCATTCAGCAAGCGCATCGTGACTTGCTCGCGCTTCTGTTGCAGGCCGACGTGCAAGGAGGCGATCACGAAATCCAGTTGCCCCAATATGTCATCGGGGAAGTCGAGACTGCCGTCGGCGCGGATGTCCACTTCGCTGCCGGCCAGGATCTGGATCTTGTCACCCAGGGCGTCGTTGACTTGCCGAACTTCTTGAATTTGTTCCAGCAGCCGCTCGACAGTGAGGCCGTTGGCGATGCCCAGGCTGCGCGAGTGATCGGTGATGACGATGTACTTGAGGCGACGCTGGATACAGGCTTCCGCCATTTCGCGTATGGAGTTCTTGCCGTCGCTATAGGTGGTGTGCATGTGCAAGTCGGCGACGATGTCGTCTTTTGTGATCAAGCGCGGCAATTGATGATTTTGGGCCGCTTCAATTTCGCCCGCGTCCTCGCGCAGTTCCGGCGGCACGTATTGCATGCCCAAAGTCGCGTAGACTTTTTCTTCGCTGTCGCAGAGAGTCTTGGGGGCGGATTCAACAATCACTTTATTGTCGTCCACCGGGCTCAAGGCGTGTTCGTTCAGGCTCAGCCCCCGGTCAAGCGCAATCTGCCGCATTTTGACGTTATGGGCCAGACTGCCCGTGAAGTAGTTGAGCGCCGTGCCCCAACGCGCTTTTTCCAGGACGCGCACATCGACCTGCAAGCCGGAGAGCAATTCCACCGAGCTTTTGGTGGGACCGTGACCCAGGATTCTGGCGACGTTTTCCATGCCGACGAAGCAGTCCATAATGGGCGCGGCCTGGTCGCTGGCAACAAGAATATCGACATCGCCGATGGTTTCTCGTCCGCGGCGGATGCTGCCGGCCAGCGCTCCGGCTTCGGCTTCTGGCAAGGCCAGGAGCAGATCGAGGATCTGTTGCGCTGCGGGCAAGGCGTCGCCGATTGAGGCGCGCCCGGTTTGTCGCGACAGGGCCTCAATGCCGTCAAGAATCTTCTGCTGGCTCTTTGCCCCCATTTTTGGTAGCCCGGCCAATTGATCGTCGGCCGCCGCCGCCCTCAATTGTTCGACATCGGTAATGTCCAGTTGCTCCCAGAAGAGCTTCGCCTTCTTCGGTCCCACGCCATTGATGTGCATGATATCGACCAAACCTTCGGGGATCTCGGCTTTGAGGCGATTGTAAAAGTCCAGCTCTCCTGTCTCCAGCATTTCGTCGATCTTGGCGGCGATCGTCTTGCCGATATTGCTGAGATCGGTCAAACCGCCTTCCGCCGAGACAACGCGCAAGTCACGGGGTACCGCGCGAATGGTCTCGGCCGCGCGCCGGTAGGACAGTACGCGATGAATGTTGTCGCCGCGGATCTGCAGCATGTCGGCGCAACGCTCAAAAATATCAGCGATCTCTCTGTTGTTGAGGCTCAATTCCCGCTCCCGTGTTCCGGTTAGGTTTTAGAACGCATATTCGGGCTAAGTATACCAAATCTTCGCCAACGGACAAAGGAGATTTATGCCGGCGCAGAGCAATCGCAGCACATTTTCCGTAACCACCGAGTTACTCGCCCGTTTTTCGGGGCAGCCACAAAAACACAACCAGCCCGCAAAATGCAGGCAGCACGTAACCG
>JAPOOU010000072.1 GCA_026713245.1 Chloroflexota bacterium | reverse complement strand
TTGGGCGATGCGCTTGGCGTGCTCGTCATCGTTGAATTTGGCTTCGGTCGGGAAGGTGTACTTGTTCAACCATTCCAGCAGTTGCGTACCGTAGGAACCGATGATCTCGACTTGCGGGTAGTGGATATGCGCGTCGACGAAACCGGGCATCAGGATCGAGCGCGCGTAGCGCCGCACTTCGACATCATCCGCCAGCGCCGGCAGAATCTCGGCCGCGCTTCCGACTGCCGAGATCTTGCCGTCCTCGATGACGATGATCCCGTCCGACTCGTAGACGGCGCAGTCTTCCGGCGGATTCAGAAAGGGATCGTCCGTGACATAGAACAGCGAACCGCGCAGGGCAAGTTTGCTCATTGGGCTGACCTCGGTGCACCACTCTGTCTACAATCGGCAAGGGGCATGGAAACAGGGCTGTCAGGCGCAGTCAATTTGTCGCACGTCTTCCCAGGCACCGCTCTGCCAAGAGCGGATCATCGCCGCGTGTACCTCCGCGACAGCCAGGGCATCGCCAAAACCGGGCGAGGCTTGCGCGCCGTCAGCGACCGACTTCAAGAACTGATAGGCTTCGATGACTTTCATGTCTTCGTAGCCGATGCCGCTGCCCTCACCCGGATTGAAATTGCCGTGGTAAGGATATTTGTCTCCGCCGAGCAGTCGCAGGTAACCGTCTCGCAGCCCATCGTCCCCGGGCAAGTAGAGCTGCAATTCGTTCATCCGCTCGAAGTCCCAATTCATCGCGCCTTCGGTTCCGTTGACTTCGAAGCCGAATTGATTCTTCGGCCCGTAGATCGTGCGCGACGCTTCGAAGCTGCCGCGCGCGCCGTTGGCGAATTCCACCAGGGCGCCAACATAATCTTCGTTGCTGACCGGTCCTGTGGGGTCGCCCGGCGCGCCCATCGAATAGTGTGTACCCTTGCCTGGGATCGGCGTTGGTCGTTCCGGGATAAATGTATGCTCGTTGCTGGCCAGCCGCTTGATCGGTCCCGCCAGGTAGAGCGCCATATCGGTGACATGCGCCATGATATCGCCAAGAACGCCGTAACCGGCAACGTCCTTGTCGAAGCGCCAGGTTAGCAAGCCGTAAGGATTGCTGCCGTACATGCTGAAGAATCGACCGCGATACTGGGTTAATTCCCCAAGCTTGCCCTGGCTGATTAGTTTCCTGGCGTGGATCACCAGCGGCGCCCAGCGATAATTGAAGCCGACAAAGGTCAGGACGCCGGCTCGCCGCGCGATGGATTCGATCTCTGCGGTTTCCCATGGCGTTCGCCCAACCGGTTTTTCACAGAAGATATGCTTGCCGGCCGCTGCGGCGGCATTGACGATTTCGACATGTAGATTATTTGGCGTAGCGATATTTACAATCTGTACCCGGGGATGCTCAATAACAGCGCGCCAGTCTGATGTCGCCGCTTCGAAGCCGAGAAGTTTCCGCGCCTGATTCGCGCGTTCCGCTACATTGTCGGAGCATATGACCAGCTTCGCTGCCAAACCGCTATCGGGAAACCGCTGCGATACCATGCCATAGGAACGGCTGTGTACCTGTCCCATCCAGCCCATGCCGATCACACCGATGCCAAGCGTCCTCATCTTCAACTGCCCCATCTCATGTCATACAGATGCAAATTTGACAAACCACTAACCGCGCAAGCGGAACGATGCTCATTCTGCGCGAGCGCGGGGATCCGTAACGCCGGTAACGCGCCGAGCGGCTTCCGGAAGCGCCGGCTTTGTACTGACGGCGGTGGGATATGGCAACAATCAGCCCTCAATGGCTTCGATGTGACTGCGGAATTCCGACTTGGGATTCTCGATATAGACCCAGGCGCGCGTCTTGCTGACCAGCCGCGCGCTGACCCGCACATACGCGTTCCCTTCGTATTCGTCCAGCTTCTCGAGTTCTTCGCTACTAACTTCAAAGAGCATGCCCTCTACCCGAGATCCGCTGTGCGGCTGCAAAATACTGTAGACATAATGAATGCCATTCAGCTTGGCCAGACGATAGCCAAGCAGGGAATCCGGAAGGCCGTCGTCCAGCGTACGACCGAGCAACTGCTGCTGTGTTTCCGGATTCTTCAATGTGCCATAGGTGAAGAGTTTTTCCATACGCATGCGTCTTCCTGTTAATCGCGCGGTTCGGGTCTTGCTCCTGGCTTGGATCTTCTGTTTATGTAAACCGGGTCGCTCATGCGACAAGAAAGCTTACAACTGCGCGTGAGCGCGGCAAACCGAATCGCCGGTTACGCGCCGAGCGGCTCTCATTCGTCGCCTGGGTTATGCGCGCCGTCGAGATATCCGGCGACCCATTTCATCATATCAATAGACCCATGCGGGTGCGCCTCGCCGAGATTTAGTTGCCGGTCAATACTGTCATCGCTCCGGATGAGCGAGGGTTTGCTGCGTTTTTCCGCCATTTGGGTCATCAGATGGGCTAGATTGCGCAGGTTATTCGCCAGGATATGCCGCTCGTCGGCCGAAAGGACGTCGCGGACGAGCGCCAATTCGCGGCGCACGGTGTGTGGATCAATTTCGGTCAAATGCGCGTGGTCGAAGGCGTCGGTGATATGTTCTACCAAGGTGCAGGCCGCATTGATCGCTTGGGCGAAATTCGCGGGATCGCGGTCCGGCATCCAGCGGCGCATTGCCAGCGCCGTGCGCAAGATTTGCTTTAGCGGTTCCAGGTGACGGTGCGCCTCCAACTCGCGCTCGAGACGATGCAATTGCGTCAAGGTGCAACGGTGAGTGTGTTCCCGCCACCAGTCGTAGAGGGTATTCAGCAGTGATCGGCTCCAACTGCCTTGCCTCCACAAGCGCGCGATTCCTTCGACGACCAGCGGAATATCTTCTTCATCTTCAAATTGCTGAAAAAAATGCGTGACGATGGTGCGGGTCGCGGTTTCCAATTGCAGACCGCTGCAGCTTTCGAAACATTTCCAAAGATGCCGATAAGAGACGTGCAGCGCGTGGTTCTTGGCCATCAAACGCGCCAGCGCTTCCATCAGCGGCTGCGTCGCGGGTTCCCAATCGTAGAAATCAAGCATCCCGAAATAGGCGTCAATCACATCGCGGGGCGCCAAATTGTCGCTGCCGGACACCGCGTTCAGGATCGACAAGACCCGGTCCAGCGTGAAATCATCGTCCTCAAGCAAGGCGCTCAACCTTGGGAAAAGCACATCGCGATCGGCAAGATGACTTGCTGCTTCGACGAGCAATTCCCGATCATCGCTGATCAGGACATGACGCAAGTGAAGATCAAGCGCGTCGTCGGTAAGCTGATGGCTTGCTTGTGTAGCCAACAATCGAATCATCGCCGGTGGTCGATATATTACCGGAAGATCAACTCGCTTCTCGGACGCGAAAAGCGTCCAAAGATAGTCCACCGAAGCGATCGTGACCAACTGCTCGTCGGAGGTCTCGATGCCGTGGAAGAGCGCAAGAAGAAAATACTCGGCTGACTCTTCTATCAGATGCTCCAATGCCCCCGCCGAGTTGTCGCGCAGCGCGCGGCTCATTTTGGCCGGCAGGGCAGCGATCAGCGATTCATCCTCATAAAGCGTATCGGCAATATTGGGCAAGCGGCGCGCGGCAATCAGTATGAGATGGATACCCAATTCGCCGTTGTCGTGCGAGCGCTCAATGGAGGACAAGACCCCGTCGCGAAGGATGTCCTGCAATTGATATGAAAGCGGTTCATGCGCGATCAATTCCAGCCAACTGATCAAGGTCGGCACATCGCCTTCTTCGATGGCGACTTCAAGCGAAGCGCGCGCGGCGGCCTGCAAGCGCGGAATCCATTTGTCGTCGATGCCCAAGTGATTCAGTCGATTGCGGGCGAAGACGTAGACCGTATCCGGCTGAGATTCCAGCATTTCGTCAAAGAGGCCGGCAAGTTCCGCTTCGAGCCGGGCGTCGCTCTCCAGCTCTTCGGCAACACGCTTCCCCGCCACGACATCGCGGTTGTGCAATGCGTTTTCTAGCAGCTTCCTTATATATCGGAGGCGCAATTCGCCCATTGGCGGCGCGGCGCTGGACAGAGCGCCGATCATGGCGCTGGTTTCGAGCGCGTCCTTTGTCAATGTCTTCTGGTCCAGCCAATAGCGCTCGGCGACGGCTGCCAGGTCGGCCGAAAGATCCCCGTCTCCCATAGCTGCGACTGCCAGAGCTTCGAGGCTGTCTAAGTGGTCGGCAAAGGTATCGCTATCCTCCCGCCACCAATCGCTGAGCAATCGGAGGTAGGGATGATCCCGGGCCGCGGCGTTCGCTTCCGGATTGTTCCAATCCAGCGTCCAGTAGCGCGTCTCGTTGTCGCTGTCGGAAAAAACGACATGGGGAGTTTCCAGCCGTGTCTGGAGGTCGCTTGTTGAAAATGTCAATTTGAACGTTGCAGCCTCCGGCAACAGGCCTCGCAGCCCAGCGACCAGGTCTAGACGATGCTCGAAATCTGCCGGGAAATTGCGAATCATCAGTTTTCGCTCGTCCGCGAAGGCTCCGGCGAGGATCATCGCCAGATCGAAATCCTTGTCCAATAGCTCGTTCATGACCGTGCCAAAGCGATCCTCAGATGTTTTCGCGACAGCATCCGCATTGTCGGGCAAAGTCAAAGCTGCTCCACTGTTGCCATCCCGCGCCACATCCAGCGGCAGTTTTTCGAGCAGCCACTGGATCCCGGTATTTTTCGGTCTCAACAGCTCATATGGAATTGAAACATATTGGTAGCAAGGGCTTCCGTCTTTTCTGTCAGGCGACCAGGCATAAACCAGCATCGCTCGTTCGTCGTTAGACTTCGAAAAAGCCAAAGCGGGCGCATTGCCGCCGTCGCCTAAGGTCATCGGTTCCAAAGCGAGCTGCTTACGACACTGGGCGGCATCGTCGACGGGAAAATCCTCGCTGCGCGCAAGCACGACTAGCGTTTCGTCTTCCCCGTAACCCGCCATCAAGTAATCCAGTGCGTTGGGCAAGCTGGCGACCTTCAATCCTTGCTCCATCGGAAATGCCCACCCATTGTGTCAAATACATCCCTTTCGCGCAAGCTATAGCCTGCGATTGAGTAGTATATCCTTTTCGTTTGAAAGACTTTTGCCCAGTCGTCAACGTAAGACCCTTAGCGCAAAATACCGACGATTTGGTGCGGGCGACTGACCTGCAGTGTCTACGCGCAGCGCTGGGTCGCGTGGACACAGACCGTCAGTCGCCCAATATTCATTCAGTTTCTATGCGTCGGGCGAGCCAGCGGACTCTGTTGAAGAATCGCCTAAACCCTCACCTCAAACCCGTCTCCCACTAAAGCTGAGGACAGGATAGATTTCTGTTGGGCAGATAGTCACGACAAAACCTGCCAATAATGGCTTGTTTTTCGGGCGACCCTTGGGTCGCCCCTACAATTTTCAGATTTCAATGGTCCTTGTAGGGGTCAGCCTTGGCTGACCCGTCTCTTTTGCACCGTGTTACTGCAAACCTGTCCTGCCCTCAGCCCAATAAAGGGAGAGGCGTAAGACGCTTCACAAGACTCGCCTTTTCTTCTTGTCGGAGTTCCGCCCGCCGTATAGCGGGGGGACCGAAAGGGGCCAGGGGCCGGCGAAAAGGGGCGTGTTTCAACAGACTTCAGCGGCTGGACCCTGCCGATTTTTTGCTTTTAGCGAGATAGAGTCTGGTGCGCCCTTATCTGAAATGCAGCGCAGCCGGCGCAATCTACGACATCGATATGAAATGGCACTCATTGGTCATACTCCATTTCCTGGACTTGGCCCACAATTTCCTTAGCTTAACCGATCCGCAGCGCGAGGAACTGTAAAATGGCCAAGGATTATCTGAACGACGCGCCCACCCGTATGCGTCGCAGCGACCGCGAGGTTGTCGACGAAACCTGGATGAAACGATTTCTCAATACCGCTGCGGTTGGGACGCTGGCAACAGTGCATGCCGGGCAGCCTTATGCCAATACGAACTTGTTTGTCTACGACGATTCCGCACATTGCATTTACTTGCACACCGCGCGTGTCGGGCGCACGCGCGCCAATGCCGAGAAGGATGACCGTGTATGCTTCAGTATTATGGAAATGGGTCGGCTCTTGCCAGCGGCCGAAGCGCTGGAATTCAGCGTCGAATACGCCGGTCTGGTGATTTTTGGGAGCATTAAGGTCGTCGACGACCAGGAAGAAGCCACAACAGCGCTTCAATCTCTGCTGGACAAGTACGCGCCGCATCTGGAGGCCGGCAACGACTATCGCCCGCCCGTGGAAGAAGAACTCTTGCGAACATCGGTATTCAGTATCTCGATAGAAAACTGGTCAGCAAAGAAAAAAGAAGTAGACTCGGATTTTGACGGCGCCTTTCTCTATCGAGAAACCCCTATGCTGGACTGTAACCGGATTCGTTGACTGATCATCCGGAGATTTCCCAATTTGGGATATTTTGGGATAAGTAACGGTTGAGCCGGTACCTTGCTTGACACGGCAAGAAGGTTACGGACTCTTGCGCGTCTTCATGTCAAAGAATGGCTTGTATGCTATACTGTCCCAAACATACCAGCGCAGGAATTTGCTGTTCTAGTTAAGGTAAACTTATGGAAATCCTGGAATTAACCGGCAAGGCCGTTAAGTCGTACGAAATCGCAGATCTCCTGGGACAAGGCGGCTACGGTGTTGTCTATCGGGCTAATCAGAGCGCGGTCTTGCGTGAAGTGGCGATAAAGGTCATATTGCCAAAATACGCCAACTCGCCCGAGTTCATCCGTCGCTTTGAGAGCGAGGCCCAAGTAGTCGCCCGCCTGGAACATCCTCATATTGTCCCCCTCTATGATTATTGGAGAGAGCCGGACAGCGCTTACCTGGTGATGCGCTATTTGCGCGGCGGCAGCTTGCGAGACAAGATAGATCTGCAGGGTCAGTTGGACGTTGACGCCACCGGCAAAGTTCTGGAGCAGGTTGGCTCTGCCTTGACCTTTGCCCATCGCAACGGCGTAATCCATCGCGATGTCAAAGCCGATAACATCTTGATGGATGAAGACGGTAACGCGTACCTGGGCGACTTCGGCATTGCCAAGGAAGTTGGCAGCGATGGCGGCGGCGGTCAGGGCGATATCGTTGGCACGCCGGCGTATCTGGCGCCGGAGCAAATCCGCGGCGGTGAAGTCGGGCCGCATAGCGATGTCTATGCCTTCGGAATCATGCTCTACGAAATGCTATCCGGGCGTCGGCCTTTCGCCGAGTTAACACTGGCAACGTTGGTATACAAACACCTCAATGAACCTCTGCCGATGATCGACCATGACGAGCTCAATCTGCCGCCTGCCTTCAATTCGATCATACAGAAGGCCACCGCCAAAGATCCGGAAGAGCGCTATACCGATGCACAGTCGCTGGTGAGAGAGTTTCATCAAACCTTGCGCCACGGCGCGGCAACGGTCGAGATGTCGCTGGAGGAACTGGATCTTTCCGACTTCGAGTTGCTGGAGACGAAGAACCCCTACAAGGGTCTGCGCGCGTTCCAGCAAGCCGATGCGGCAGACTTCTTCGGCCGCACGTCGATGATCCAGCAAGTGCTTGATCGCTTGCAGGAAGAGGTGGTTGAGAATAATTTCCTTGCGGTGATCGGCCCCAGTGGCAGCGGTAAATCCAGTTTGGTTAAAGCGGGCGTTTTGCCGGCGCTGCGACAAGGACGGGTGCCGGGGTCGGAACACTGGTTTTACGCCGAGATGGTACCTGGCGAGGTTCCGTTGGAGGAACTGGCGGCGGCCTTGTTGAGCGTTTCCATGTCGCCATTGCCCGGCATTGTTGAGCTCCTGCGTGATAGCGAACAGGGACTTGCCGAAGGCGTCACATGGGCGCTGCCTTCAAAGGACAGCCGCCTGGTACTCATGCTCGATCAGTTCGAGGAGGTCTTCACGCAGGTCGAGCGAGAGAGCGATCGCCAACAGTTTCTGGACCTCATTCTCAATGCGGTTGCCGCAGAAGACAGCCCGGTCATCATTATCGCGACCTTGCGCGCCGATTTCTATGACCGGCCGCTACTCTATCAGGGCTTCGGCGAGCTGATCCGCAAACGGACCGAACTGGTGTTGCCTTTGAATGACGAAGAACTGGAAGAGACCATAACAGGTCCCGCCTATCGCGTCGGCGCCGTTTTGGAAGAAGGACTTGTCGAAGCAATTATCGAGGACGTGCGCGAACAGCCCGGCGCCTTGCCGCTCTTGCAATACGCCTTGACCGAACTCTTCGAACGGCGTGACGGCGCCCTTCTGACGAAGTCCGCGTATGCGGATATCGGCGGTACTTTGGGCGCCCTGGCAAAGCGAGCGGAAGAAGTTTACTTGCGCTTCCGAGATGACGGCAAAGAAATGGCCCGTCAAATGTTCCTGCGTTTGGTTACGCTTGGCGAGGGTCAGGAAGATACCCGACGCCGCATCCTGCAAACAGAGTTGCTGACGCTGGGCGATCGCGAGGTCGTACAGGATGTACTCGATCATTTCGGGCGATATCGTCTGCTGACATTTGACCGCGACGAAGCCACCCGCAGTTCAACGGTGGAGGTGGCGCACGAAGCGTTGATCCGACAGTGGGAACGCCTGCGCGAGTGGCTGATCGAAAGCCGTGAAGATGTCCGGCTCGAGCGGCAACTCTTGCATTCCGCGGAGGTATGGGACGAGGCCGGACGAGAAAAGAGTTATGCGATGGGCGGCACGCGCCTGCACCAATTCGAGGAATGGTCGCAGACGACCTCCCTGCAGCTTAATCAATTGGAGCGGGAGTACCTGGAAGCCAGCCTGGCTGTTCGTCGAGAGCAAGAAGCCACCGAAAGAGCGCGTCAGGAACGAGAACGAGAACTTGAGCGACAAAAAGCGCGAAATATGCGGATCGCCGCGATTGTCTTCGGCGTTGCTGCTGTGGTCGCCATCATCTTGAGCCTGGTAGCATTCGACCAATCGAACAAGGCGAACGAACAACGGGCAATAGCCGAGACCGAACGCGTGCGGGCGGACGAGCAGCGCGTGATAGCTGAAGACGCCCGGCAGGTTGCTGAAATCAACGAACGCAAGAACCTGAGCCTGGCGCTGGCGGCCAATGCCCGTGGCTCATTGAGCGAGCACGACCCGGCGCTGGCGCTGCCTTTGGCGATCGAAGCGCGCCACGTTTTTGATCCACCGGAAGCCGAAGTCGTCCGCATTCTGGGTCTGGCTACGTTCTCGCCCGGGCCGCGTTTCCGCTTTGCCGATTCGCCTCAATCCACGCTGGCTGTCGGGAGCAACTCCGATGGCAGCATCGGCGCGTTCGCCGGTTCGGAAGGCGTCATCCGTATCGTCAACACCTTCACCGGCGAGTTGCTAAGTATGATAGAAACCGGCAGCCCCGTCATCGGCTTGTCCATCAGCCCTGACGATCGCTTGATCGCCGCCGGCATGGCCGACAACGCTGTTGGCGTCTGGCAACTGGAAAGCGGCGCGGAGCTTTACCGCTTGACCGGCCACGATATGATGGTCACCGATGTCGAGTTTAGTCCCGATGGCGCAACCCTGGCATCGTCCAGCGCCGACACTTCGGTCCGGCTTTGGGATGCCGAGTCCGGCGCTCTTCGCCATACCCTGCAAAAACACCTAGACTACGTCATCAAGCTCAGCTTCAGTAGCGACGGCGCCCGGCTCGCCAGCTCCTCCGCCGCTATCGGCGTAAGCGATAACGAGCGAACGCCGGAACATAACACTATTCAGGTCTGGGATGTCTCCAGCGGCGAGAACCTTCTAACCATCCCGCCCGATGGCATCGGCTACGTTCGCGATGTGGAATTCAGTCCGGATGGTTCGACTATCGCCGCTACCACCTGGAGTTCGGCGTTGGGCGGCACGGCGCGCATCTATGATTCCGAAAGCGGGGCCGAGCTTCAGCGCCTCTATGCTCATCGAACTACAATTGCCAATGTTGAGTTCTCTCCTGATGGCAAGATGCTGGCTACCGGTTCGCGAGATGGCTCGGTCAAGATCTGGAATATCGAGCAAGGCGTCGAAGTCACCAGTTACGTCGGTTTTCCCGAGCGCGTCCATGACATTGAGTACACGCCGGACGGCGAATACATGATGATCGGCCTGGGCAATGCCGGCGATTTCCCGGACGGCAGCGACAACCCGGTTGATGGCTCGGCCTATTTGTGGGATTTGCGCAATCGCACGCAAGCCCAGGTCTACGCCGGCCACAGCAATTGGACCTGGGCTGCCGATATTAGCCCGGATGGCAGCCTGGTCGCATCCGGTTCCGGCCCGTTATCGCTGCCGGCTTCACTGGACGATTTGGAAGCCACCGCGCGCGTCTGGGACGCAGCGAGCGGACAGCAGGTCATCGCTTTGTCAGGACATAGCAATACGGTTGATTCGGTCCGGTTTACGCTGGATGGGAATTATATTCTCTCCGCCAGTTGGGACGGCAGCATCCGCCGCTGGGATTTGAACGACGGCGGCGAAGTCGCGCGCTATAACGTGCCGGACGCGCGGGTGTATATGATTGATCTGCACCCGGACGGCGAGCATTTCGTCTCGGCATCGAGCGATGGCATTATCCGCATGTGGCATATAGAAAGCGGTCAGGCAGTAAAGGAATTTCTTGGGCACACTGCCGATGTCAATGGCGTGCATATCAGCGACGATGGCGCTCTGATTGCTAGCGCCGCGGGCAATTGGGCTGGCGAAGACCATACGCTGCGCTTGTGGGATGCAGAAAGCGGCGAGTTGCTGGGCACGTATGAAGGGCATACGGCAATAGTCAATTACGCGCGCATCGCGCCCAGCAACCAATTCATCATCAGCACCTCCTGGGATGACACCGTGCGCATGTGGGATATCGAAAGCGGCGAGGAAGTTCGGCAATTTGTCGGTCACACCGGCAATACCTTTGGCATTGACATCAGCAGCGATAGCAAGACGCTCTTGACCACCTCATCCGATACCACCGTACGTATGTGGGATATTGCGACCGGCGAAGAGCTCAATCGTTTCGATCAGCATAGCGACTGGGTCCAAGAGATCGTGTTCAGCCCGGATGAATCTTTCGCTGTATCAGCCGGGCAAGACTTGACCTTGCGTCGCTGGCGCATCAGGCGCACGGGCGATGATCTGATCGCCTGGGCCCGGGACAATCGCTATATCCGCGAGTTGAGCTGCGCCGAGCGCGAGTCCTTCCGTCTAACCTGCGGGTAGCCGCTCGGCGGCAGCGAAAAGGTTCGCCGCGCTCACGCAAAATCGTAAGCCTTCCCGTCGCATGAGCGACGCGGTTTACGTAAACAGAAGCGGGCTGGGGTCGGGATAAGGCAGACAGGGGGCTGCGAGCGAGCCAGGGACCGCTCGATTGTTTACAGTTGCTTACAATCGATTACATTCGTTTGCATTTGGCTTTTGAGGCCTGGCATGAGCGCTCAGGGGGGTGGCAACCATGTCGGACGAGATCAACGATAATTTGCCGCCGGAAAACGGCAAGACCGGCGATTCCGCTTCGGCAATTTTCGCCGCGATCATGCGCGAAGCGGCTGAAAAGGCGAGGCCAAAGGGCGCGGGCTCGCGCGCGACCCCGCGCCCTTTGGCATCACAGGAGACAAGCGAGCATTCTGTTGAAGAGGAGCCAGATCCCGCAGAAGCTGTCGACGATAATGTAGATACAGGGGGTCCGGCGGCGCCGCAACGGTTTCGCCGCGTCCCCCACGGCCGTTTACATCAGAGTCGCAGCGATTCGGGCTTCGCCGGCGGATTCCTTCGAACGATCTTTGTCGTCGGTATCAGCGCCGGATTGGTCGCAACGGTTTTGACCTGGTTCACCGATCCACAATTCCTTAATCCAGCAGTCGTCAAAGGCCTGCAACTGAACGATCCGATGCTGATGGCAAATATAGCCGACGCCGGCGCAACGCCGACACCGGTTGCGACCCCGAATTGGCATTATCGAATTGGTATTATTTCCGGACATCGCGGCAAGGATTCGGGCGCTGTCTGTGAAGACGCCTACGGATATCCGGAGCTTCAGGAAGCTGATATCAATTTCTCTGTTGCCCAGCGCGTAGTGGCGAAGTTGAAAGCGGAAAACTTCACCGTCGACTTGTTGGATGAGAATGACCCGCGTCTGGACAACTACCAGGGCGTTGCTCTGGTATCGATTCATGCCAATACTTGTTACGACTTCGGCGAGTTTGTCAGCGGTTATATTGTCGCCAAGGCCGAGGCCAGGCCGGACTTCGGCAATGATACCTTGCTGCGCGAATGCGTCGCCCTCAACTACGGCGCGCTTGTACCGCTGGAGCGCAGCTTTGTGCTGACGCTTGATATGACCGATTACCATGTCTTCCGGACAATTCACCCCTTGACGCCGGCGGTGATCCTCGAAATGGGTTATATGCTGGCGGATCGCGAAGTGCTGGAGAACGAACCGGAATTGCTCGCGCAAGCCATCACCAACGGCATCTATTGCTATCTGGGCGTCTCTGGCAACGTCTCGGGTTTGTCGCCGGCTCGCGCCGATGCCCGCTATCTTGTGCCTCTGCTGGAAACCCCGACGCCGGATTGGAGCCGGTAACCCAGCAACTATCGAGGACATTTTGATTTTGACGATCTGTGAACGAGTGGTAGCGTATTCATTTCGGTTGAAATAAATTACAGCAACCACCAGACAGCCGGTAGGGGCGTTTCGCTGAAACGCCCTCCGACTAGAAACTGAATGGCGTCGGTTGACTCACCGAGTCGCCCCTACCAACGTCGTTCGTATTTTGGGTTAAGGATCTCGTGTTGAGAACTGTAATAAGCATTTCAAGCGAAATGGATACACTGCCTGCCATTGCTTCTTGGAGAATTAGACCCCCGACGTTATAATTGAATCACGAATGGTGTTTGCGCGCCCTTCGATTGGAGAAGTCGCATAGAGGCCTAGTGCGTCCGCTTGGAAAGCGGATACGGGAAACCGTACGTGGGTTCGAATCCCACCTTCTCCGCAAGCCGCTCGGCGGCAGCGAAAAGGTCTGCCGCACTCAGACAGAATAATTTGCCTTCTTACTGCACCAGCAAGGAGGGTAATTGAACAAGGAGAAAGAACACGCCGTGTTCTTTTTCTTTTTTTCGCTATGCTCGCTACCGGCTGCCAGGAGATTGCGATGTCCTCAATAAAACCCCTCGAATTGATCGTAAACGGCGAGTCGCGTCATCTCGAACTCGACCCGCAGACGCCGCTGCTCTACGTCTTGCGAGGGGACCTGGGCTTGAAGTCAGCGAAGTATGGCTGCGGCCTGGAACAGTGCGGCGCTTGCAAGGTCCTGGTCGATGGCGCCGATGTGCCTTCCTGCCAACTGCCTGTCGGACGCGTCGCCGGCTTGAAAATAACCACCTTGGAAGGGATTGGCAGGGCCGAGCGGCTTCATCCCCTGCAAGTGGCTTTCATTAAAGAGCAAGCCGCGCAGTGCGGCTTCTGTACCGCCGGCATGATCGTCGCCGCACAGGGATTGCTCAATCGCGTCCGCTACCCGGGCGACGAGGATATCCGCGCTGCGCTGGCGAAGAACCTGTGTCGCTGCGGCGTCTACGATCGTGTTCGCCGGGCGATCAAACTGCGCGTCGGACGTCCCGAGCCTGATACGATCTACGAAACGGTCGCGGCGCCACCGCCGGGGGAAGCGGCGACGGAGGGCGCGGCGTCGCCGTCATCGAGCGCCCAGCCCGATCTGGACGCCTGGCTGCGCGTCAACGACGATGAGACCGTCACGATATTCAGCGGCAAAGTTGAATTGGGGCAGGGCATCAAGACGGCCCTGGCGCAAATCGCGGCTGATGAACTGGACCTGGCTATAGAGCGGATTCGCGTTGTCACGGCCGATACCGCGCGCACGCCGGACGAAGGCGGAACCACCGGCAGCCGCTCCCTCGAAACCAGCGGGGTTGCGATCCGCCTGGCAGCTGCGGAAGCGCGCTCCCACATGCTGTCGCTGGCCTTTGAAGTTCTTGAGTCGCTGACGCCGGCCGAGGACCTGGATGTTCAAGACGGCGTCATCACCGACAAGCGCAGCGGCCGCCGGACGAGCTACTGGAAGTTGATGGCGGGCAGGCGCTTCGACCGGCAGATCAACATGCAGCGACCGAGCAAAGCGCATACGTTGTATCAGCATGTCGGGAGATCAACGCAGCGCGTTGATCTCCTCGCCAAAGTGACCGGCGGCGCGCCTTACGTTCACGATCTGGAATTGCCGGGCATGCTTCACGCGCGCGTCGTCCGTCCGCCAAATTACCATGCTCAACTGGCAAGTATCGACGTCGCCGAGATCCAAGCCATGCCCGGCATACTGGCGGTTGTCCGCGACGGACGATTTCTCGCCGTGATAGCCGAGCGCGAGGATCAAGCGCTGCGGGCGCATGACCAAGCGCGGGAAATCGCGACTTGGCGCGACGCCGGGTCGCTACCGCCCATGGAGGGGATTTATTCAGATTTGCTCGCCAAACCGGCGCGGACCAACGAAATCCTGGATGGCGTCGCTCAAGATGACCTGTACGTGAAGCCTGATACAGAGTCTGAACCAGCGCCCGCGCATCAAGCGACCTACTATCGGCCGTTTCACATGCACGCCTCGTTGGGGCCTTCCGCTGCCCTGGCGTTATGGCAGGATGATGGCCTCAGCGTCTGGTCGCATTCGCAAGCGCCTTTCGTCTTGCGCGACGCGCTCGCACAGGTGCTGGGCCTGGGCAGTACGGCGATACGCGTTGTCCATGTCGAAGGCGCCGGATGTTATGGACACAATGGCGCGGACGACGTCGCTTTGGACGCGGCCTTGACCGCGCGGGCTGTTCCCGGCCGGCCGGTATTGATGAAATGGTCCCGCGCAGATGAACATGCCTGGGAACCCTATGGTTCGGCAATGGTAATGAAGCTGGCGGCGAACTTGAGGCCAAGTGGAGAGATCGCCGGGTGGCGTCAGGATATCTGGAGTTACGCGCATTCGACGCGTCCCGCCGTCGGTTTGGATACCTCTGGTTTGCTGGGCTCCTGGCATTTGGCGCAGCCCTTTGCGCGACAGCGCCCTCGGCCCATGGGCGGCTACCACTCCGGCGCCCATCGCAATGCCGACCCGATTTACAGCTTGCAAGACAAGCGCATTCTGCGCCATGCTGTGGCGGATAGTCCCTTGCGGGTGTCCGCCCTGCGCAGTTTGGGCGCATACGCCAATGTGTTCGCCATCGAGTCCTTCATGGACGAGTTGGCTGCGACAGTCGGCAGCGACCCGCTGGAGTTTCGCTTGCGGCACTTGACCGACGCCCGCGCTCGCGCTGTCTTGCTTGCTGCGGCGGAAAAAGCGCGGTGGCCTTCGAGAAACGAAGAGCGCTTCTTTGGAAAGGGATGGCGCCAGGGCTGGGGAATGGCGCTGGCGCAATACAAGAATCTGCAAACTTACTGCGCGATCATCGTGAATTTAGAGGTTGAGCGCGACAGCGGCAAACTGCGCTTCCGGCGCGCCATCATCGCCGCGGATGCCGGGCAAGCGGTGAATCCTGATGGCTTGAGCAATCAACTGGAGGGCGGTTTCGTGCAAGCGGCGAGCTGGACCTTGTTCGAGTCGGTTCAATTTGAAGCGGACGGCATCACCAGCCTCGATTGGGAGAGCTATCCGATCATGACTTTTGATACCGCGCCCGTCATTGAAACGGTGATCTTGAATCGACCGGAGATGCCCATGCTCGGGGCGGGTGAGGCGGCGCAGAATCCGACGCCGGCCGCCATCGCCAATGCCATCTACGACGCAGCGGGAATCCGCTTGCGCGAGATTCCCTTCACTGCCGACAAGATCAGAGCGCAGACCGCGACCTGATCGCCCTCGCGCTTGTAATGCTTGTTCGGTACTCTCGGATTCGCTCCAGCCTTCTGGTTACACCCTTCGGTCCATCCCGTAACCACTGAAGTAAGTGCAGATAAGTAATGAGAATCTGAAAAAGCGACGAGTTGTAGGGGCGTTTCGCTGAAACGCCCGAAAACAGTCCGTGATAGTTCGGGCAGCACGCCGTGCCGCCCCTACAGCACACGCATTTTTTTTGCGCGGCTAACTTGGTCTCATTGAGGAGCTGATACGTTTGAAGCAACGCGGTAAGATCGAGACGGGTCAGCAAATAGCTGACCCCTACAAGGTCACATCAATGTCAAAAACCGCACCGTTCCCGCCCGACTACCAACCACGCATTACAGACGCGACTCTGCCAGACCCGTCCGATTGCCCGACAGTCGCGACTAGGTTATGAAAAGCGATATCGTACTGTAGCGCGCCTATTTTGTCAGGCGGATGACCGATACATGCTCGTTCGGCGCTTCACGGGGACCTTGCAAGATGAGTTGTCCGCCCTTGCGCGTCAAGCTCAGCGGCGCGTCCACTGATTCATCCACCCAACTGGCCGAGCCGGCGCCCAAATCGGGCAAGACGAATCGGCCCGAGCGGCTCCAGTCGAAAACATGCAAGTAGACAGCGCCGAGTTCTTGCGTGCTGCGGCACCAGGCCAAGCCTTGCAAGGGACCCGGATTCGCGCCGTAGATCGATGCGCCGTTGGCGTCCATCCATTTGCCCATCTCCTGCAAGCGCTCGATGCTTGCTTCGGGTATTGCGCCCTCGGCATCAGGTCCGATATTCAGCAGGTAGTTTCCGCCTTTGCTGACGATGTCGACCAGATTATGGATCAGTTGCGTAGTCGATTTCCAATTGTCGTCGTGGGTCTTGAATCCCCAGGTATCGTTGATGGTGGCGGGCGTCTCCCAGTCGACTTCCGCGCGCAATTCAGGAGGAATGGCGTTGTCTTGCGCCGTGGCGTAGTCACCTAACTGGTTACCCAACCTGCCACAGACCAGGCACTCGGGCTGTATTTCATGTACCAGATCGAGCAATTCCTGGCTTTGCCGCCCCGAAATGATCTTAGGCGTGTCGAACCAAACGATGGCGATTGGTCCGTAGTTGGACAAGATTTCCACCACCTGCGGCTTAACGAAAGTCTCTATGTAGTCGTCGAAGTCTTGTTCCGATTCGTCGTAATCCCAGGTATTGCCGTAGCCATTGGGGTGGTGCCAGTCCTGCGTCTGCGAGTAATAGAGGCCAAGTTTGATGCCTTCCCGCTCGCAAGCTTCCGACAGCGCCTTTAAGATATCTTCGCCGTAAGGAGTAGCGTTGACGATATTGTAAGGTGTCTGCGCCGTGCCATACATGCAGAATCCGTCATGGTGCTTGGATGTGAAGACGATGTACTTTTGCCCGGCAGCCTTGGCTAATTTCACGATCTGGTCGGCATCGTATTTGATCGGGTTGAATTCCAGCGCCAGTTGTTCGTATTCCTTGATAGGAATCTCGGCGCGCAGCATGATCCACTCGCCGATGCCGGGGATATGCTCGTCGTTCCAGACGCCGGCGGGAATGCTGTAGACGCCCCAATGGATGAACATGCCAAACTTGGCCTGGCGCCACCAATCCAGCCGCGGGTCTTGATTGGCGGCGGGCCGCTGACCGCGTTCCGGTTTGAAATAGGGTTCTGCCGGCATAATCTCTCGCTTTCTCTTTTCTATTATTCGTCTTGCTCGTACGTGGGTAAGATAAGATATTCCTGTGAGCGCGACATGCCAGGGACTAATTTGCTGGTTGCGCGCCGGGCGGCTTAGCGTTTCAAATCGATGGCGTATGTGACCACATGATCACAGGGTTTCGCGGCTGGCACGGAGAGGCGCAGTCCGCTTCCGTCTTGAGACCAACTGATGCTTTCCGCGGAACCCAGCATGCGCACGCCGGAAATATCAGCTGCGCCGCTGCCCAGCGACGAGATCAGCGCCTCGCCCTTTGGGTATGCGAGGACGAAGGCGTAGAGCGTATCGCCCTTCCGTGTGAAGCGGATATCAGCCGGAGTGAAGGGATTGCGCTTGGTATCTGTGAAGGCGCCTTCCGGTATTTCCGTTGGTCCTTCGCCGTAGGTATTCCATACGCGCGTATCGTAGATGCCCTCGCCATTGACCGCCAGCCAGCGGCCGATCTCGCGCAGCATATCCCCTTCAATTTCGGGGATCGTGCCGTCGGCGCGCGGACCCACGTTGAGCAGCAAGGCGCCGTTCTTGCTCACGACATCGACCAGATCAGAGATGATATCGCCGGCCGTCTTGTAATCGTGGTTATCGATGTATCCCCAGGAATTCTTGGAAACCGAGGTGTCGTTCTGCCAGAAAAAGTCGCGGATATGGTTGAGTTGACCCCGTTCAATGTCGAAGACAGCGACGCCTTCGGGATAGGAATCGTACTTGTGGTTGATGGCGACGCCCTTTCCCCATTCCTCGCCTCGGTTGTAATAATACGCGGCAAAGCGCTGCAAGTATGGCGCGAAGACAATTTGCTCAATCCACCAGTCGAACCAGACCACCTGCGGCTGATACTTGTCCACCAACTCGCAGCAGCGCGCCAGCCAGTCCTCGAGGAACTTGGCATCGGGCGCCGGCTGCCAGTTTTTCTCTTTCCATTCTTCGCGATTGCTCTTGTCTTTGGACGCTACCACAGCCGGGCCATACAAGCCGTCATTGGCGGGGTCGCCCACATCGGAGGGGAAGCTGCGCCCGCCGTCGAAGAACCACCAATGTTCGGCGCGGTGGCTCGACACGGCGAAGACCATGTCCCGCGCCCGTACCGCCTGGGCCAATTCGCCCACGACATCCCGTTTCGGTCCCATTTTGGCCGCGCACCAGTCGGTCAGGTCGCTATCGTACATGGGGAAGCCGTCGTGATGCTCGGCGACCGGCATGACAAACTTCGCGCCGGCGTCCTTGAATAACTGCGCCCATTCGTCAGCGTCATATTTCTCCGCTGTGAGCATGGGGATGAAGTCTTTATAACCGAATTCGGTATGGTCGCCCCAGGTCGCCCGATGATGTTCAAAGGCCGGGTCATCTTGCAGGTACATGCGCCGCGGGTACCATTCGTTGCCAAATGCCGGCACGCAGTAGGGTCCCCAATGGATGAAGATGCCGAATTTGGCATCAATATACCAGTCGGGAATCCGGCACTGCTTCAGGGACTCCCAGGTCGGTTCGTATTTTTCGCTCTTCCCCGCCATTCAATAGCTCCAATCTATGTGATTCTGGTTCACTGGCGTGGATTCAGCCGCCACGTCCCCCGGAATACTTTCGAATGTCCCCTACCTTTCGGGCAAGCCCGCAACTCGCGACTTGCGCCGGGCGCTCCCCTGACAATACCTGATCTTGACGCAATCTCTAGCCTCGAACACATCTAACTCAATTTCGGGCCGGCGCGGACGCGTTTGATCGCTTGCGACCGACCACGCTATGCAATATACTATGCCGCGTGGTACACGTACCATAGCGATGTCTGAGTGTAATTGACCAGCATATGCCTGTCAAGCAAGTCAAAGGCTCGGCGCTGAGGTAAGGCCAGGAACGAATTGAGAATCTGAAAACGGGACGAAGGACTAGGCTTGCCCGCTACTCAAATTATAGTGAACGCGATGTATGCGATGACTTGGCTAACAATTCGGACTACGCTACGTGTCGACCAAAACCGCAACATACAGCCAGCCATGTAGGCGCGACCGGCGGTCAGTGTCTACGCGACCTACACGACTTGCCATGTCACCCGATACAAAACACATTGTGCTCTCAGTTTGTGTAACTTAGTCATAAAAAAACTTGCAGTTCTCGGTGACTAAACTCCCCTCTCCATCGGATGCTATGGGGTTTCCGCCCCCCGATGAGCGGGGGGACTGAGGGGGGAACAGGCCGGGGGAGGGGTTAGAAAAGCGACATTCAGAGTTTTCATTTCTTACTAACACTAATTTCTGTGTCCGCTGTGGTTAATATTTGTCGCTTTACTTACCTGGACCTGCTGAGGAGCGTTCATGTCCGATTTTCCCATGCGAATGCGACAGATCCACCTCGACTTCCATACCTCGGAAGCGATTGAAGGCATCGGCTCGAGTTTCGATCCCGGCGAATTTGGCGATACGCTGCTCAAAGCGCGCGTCAATTCCATCACCTGTTTCGCGCGCTGCCATCATGGCTGGATCTATTACGATTCCAAAACCCATCCCGAACATGTCCACCCGCATCTGAGCCGGAATCTGCTCAAAGAACAGGTGGAAGCCTGCCACGCTCGCGGCATCCGCGCGCCGATTTACACCACAGTTCAATGGGATCATTTGTCCGCCACCCGGCATCCGGAATGGCTGGCGCTGCACGAAGACGGCAGCTATCAAGGCAATGGCATGTACGAAGCCGGCTTCTATCGGCGCCTCGCCGTCAACTCGCCCTATCTGGATTATCTCAAGGCGCATGTCAGGGACATTTTCGATTCCCTGCCCGTCGACGGCTTCTTTTTTGATATCGTACACGCCCTTGACGACAGCTCCGTTTGGACGACGCGCGCTATGCTGGAAGCGGGGCTCGACCCCAGTGACGCTGGGGCGCGCCTGGCGTACGGCCAGGTCGTCATCGACAATTTCCGCAGCGAGATGACGGCCTGGGTGCGGCAATTCAGCGAAGACGCCACGATCTTTTATAATCGCGGCCATGTCGGTCCCCACAGCCGGGGCAATGCCTCCGCCTTCACGCATTGGGAGCTGGAGTCCTTGCCCAGCGGGCATTGGGGCTATATCCACTTCCCGCTGACAGCGCGCTATGCCCGCACCCTGGGTTTGCCTTGCCTGGCTCATACCGGCAAGTTCCACACAGCCTGGGGCGATTTTCATTCCTTCAAGAACCAGGAAGCCTTGGAGTACGAAACTTTTCGCATGATGGCGCATGGCGCCGGTCCCTTTGTGGGCGATCAGTTGCCGCCGGACGGCCAGATTGAAGAACACGTTTACGATCTCATCGGGGCGGTCTACAGGCAGGTCGAAGCAAAAGAAGATTGGTGCATAGGCGCCCGGGCCATCAGCGATATCGCGGTCATGACGCCGGAAGAGTTCGCGCCCCTTGATAACCGCGGCATGCAGCCCTCAGTCTGCGGCATTCACAGCATGTTGCAGGAAGCGGGACATCAATTCGACATCGTCGATTCGCACGCCGACTTTTCCGATTACCGCGTCTTGATCCTGCCCGACGACATCCCGGTCGACGCCGCTTTGAAGGTCAAGATCGACGCCTACCTGGCCGCGGGCGGCGGACTGATCGCCTCGTTTGAATCCGGCATGAACGCCGAAAAGACCGGTTTCGCGCTGGACGCGCTGGGCCTGCGCCTGACTGACGAGGGACCGCGCGATCGCTTTGGCCAGCTCGCGCGCGGTCGCGTCTACGAACGCGGCGATTATTGCGAATACATCATACCGGGGGGCAAAATCGGGGCGGGCCTGCCGGCCACGGAGCATGTGATCTACATTCGGGGCACGGCGGTCGCGGCGGAAGCGACCGCTGACGTCCTGGCTCGCATTACGCCCTCGCTCTTCGACCGGACCTACGAGCACTTTTGTTCGCATCGGCAGACGCCGTCTTCGGGCAGGAGCGCCGGCGTGGCCATCGTGCGGGCGGGCAATGCCATTTATTTCTCCAGTCCCATCTTCACGCAATACTACCATCTGGCGCCGAAGTGGTGCCGCACGTTATTTCTGAACGCGCTGGACATGCTTCTGCCGGAGCCGGTGGTCAGGCACGGTGGGCCCAGTACCTTGGAAGTGGCTTATAACGAACAGCCGGCAGAGAGTCGTGCGGTGCTGCACCTGCTGCATTACATTCCCGTCCGCCGCAGCAAGATTGACATTATTGAAGATGTCATTCCCGTCTATAACATTCCCGTCTCTATCCGCGCGGACAAGAATATCGGCAGCGTCAAGCTGGCGCCTTCCGGCGAGGCGGTCGATTTCGAGCAAGTCAATGGCCGCATCAACTTCACGGTCGCCGAGATCAAGGGACATCAGATGATCGAGTTGAACTACCAGGAGGACTGACTTGCTGCAATTCGCGATTGGCGCAATCGGACTAATCCGTAGCCTTTACAGCGTGTACCAACAATTGAAATATCCGTTGGGAATCTGAAGTCCACTTGAGTAGACAACGTCTTTTCATCTCCATCCACCTGCTAGCTTGCTCAGTTGTCATCCTAGCCTGCCTGTATCTACAACCTGCTCCTAGCGTTTTGGCTGATGATAACGCTCCTGCTGCTGGTGTAGACATAGCTGAAATCTATCGCCGGGTCAGCCCATCGGTCCTGTCGATAGAAGTCGGAAGCAGGCTATTTGACGCCGCCAGCGGTACCGGCTTTGTCGTCGACGATAATGGGCATATTGTGACAAATGCCCACGTGGTTGAAGGCGCGCAAAGAATATTTGTCGTTTTCAACGATGGAATGGAAGCCTCGGCTGAGTTGATAGGAATCGACAGGCTTGCGGACATCGCGGTTATCAAAGTGGAAGTTGAACATTCTCGTGTCAAACCAGTAGTTTTCGGCAACTCTGACGACCTTGCGATTGGCGAGTCAGTTCTGGCGATAGGCAATCCTTATGGACTGGAGCGGACTTTGACTACCGGCATCATCAGCGGGCTCAACCGCGACTTGACACTCAGGGATGGTACAAAGATGCGGGATATGATTCAGACAGACGCGGCGTTAAATCCCGGCAATAGTGGCGGTCCGATGTTTAATTTGGGTGGGGAAGTGGTAGGCGTTAACACTTTAGGATATCGAAGTTCCAACAATCTTGGCTTTGCCATCCCGTCGAATACCGTGCGGCGCTTGCTAGAGAACGTTTTCGCTGCGGCAGCGAAGGCGACCGCCCAACGTGCAACCGAGGAAGCGTCCTGGGCGACCAGAAGCGCGGTTTTCATGGCAACACATGAAGCTAGTCAGGCGACGCGATTCCAACCGACCGTCGCTGTCCGTCGGGAGCTCATCGTCGAGCAAATACCGCCGCCGGTCTTCGCGCCGGCGCGCATCAATACTGCCGGCGCCTCGGTCTATCAGTATGACGTTGGCTTTGATCAGCCCTTCAATTTCCAGGATCTGCAAGTACGTGGCGGGGTTGTGCTCTTTTCGCCCAATCCCGCTGCGCCCGGCAGTTATCTGCGCACGGATCAGGTCGGCATGTTATGGTACCGACCAGTCGGCGCCCAGAACGAAGGGGCGATGTCATACTCGCCATTCCACGAGGGATACGGGGCGC
>JAPOOU010000167.1 GCA_026713245.1 Chloroflexota bacterium | reverse complement strand
GGCAGCGGGCGACCAGATTGGTCGCGTAGACACTGACCGCCGGTCGCCCCTACACGGTCCTTGAAGAAGGTGTAGGGATTTTTTGGCGGGGGTGGTACAGGGTTTATTGCCACGGAGGTCGCGTGGGTCGCGCCGACGCTGACCGGCGACGCTGAGGGGTGATTTTCGGGCGACCAGATTGGTCGCGTAGGTCGCGTAGACACTGACCGCCGACACTGACCGCCGGTCGCCCCTACACGGTCCTTGAAGAAGGCGTAGGGATTTTTTGGCGGCGGTGGTACAGAGTTCATTGGGCGCAGAGGTCGCGTGGGTCGCGTGGACACTGACCTTCGACACAGCCCTTCGACACTGACCGCCGGTCATCTCTACGGGTTTCGTATGGGTGGGGGTTTAAGCGGTTTTTCAACAGAGTCCGTCGGATCGGCCCAGGCAACTGTCAAGTGGTTGTTGTTCCGTATTCAGCCGAAAAGGATACACTACCCAATATCTGGCAAATCAGAGTAAGATTTCAGTAGAGACATGCTGACATCAGGCTTTGGGGACGCCTGACAAGGCTGGTACCGGACAGGAGAAACGCGATTATGGCCTACGAAGCAACCCGGCATGCCGATCTGAAGGTACGACCGCGGCGTCTGCGACTGTCGCAAAGTGTGAGGCGCCTGGTCCGCGAAACGGCGTTGGCGCCTGATGACTTTATCTATCCGCTCTTTGTGCGCCACGGCGAAGGCAGCAAGCGGCCGGTTGAATCGCTGCCCGGCGTTTATCAGTTGTCCGTGGACAAATTGGCGGCCGAAGCGCGGGAAATATCGGCGCTTGGCATTCCCGCGGTCATTCTCTTCGGGATCCCGGAATGCAAGGACTGGCGCGGCACGGAAAACTTCGCGGAAGACGGCATTGTTCCGCAAGCAATCCGCGCAATTAAGGATATTGAGCCCGATCTCTTGGTCATCTCGGATATGTGTTTCTGCCAATATACGGATCACGGGCACTGCGGCATCATCAATACGCCCGACAATCCCCACTATGATCCGGCCTTGCCCCCGGGTTACCTGCACAACGATCATACGCTGGAACTGCTGCAGCGAGCTTCGCTGGCGCATGCCCGGGCCGGGGCCGACATCATCGCGCCGTCCGGCATGATAGACGGCATGGTCGCGGCCATTCGCTCGGCGCTGGATAGCGACAGCGCCCAGCATGTCGCCATTATGAGTTACATCAAGTACGCCAGCGCCTTTTACGGTCCCTTCCGCGACGCAGCCCATAGTTCGCCGCAATTTGGCGACCGCAGCCAGTATCAGCTCGACCCGGCCAATCAGCGCGAGGCTTTCAAGGAGATATCGCTGGATATCGAAGAGGGGGCCGATATCATCATGATCAAACCGGCGCTGCCCAACCTCGATGTGCTCAGCCACCTGCGCGAGACCTACAGGCAGCCGACGGCGGCTTACCAGGTCAGCGGGGAATATGCCATGATCCACGCGGCCGCCCAGCGCGGCTGGCTGGATCTGGAACGGGCGGCGCTGGAAAGCCTGACTTGCATCAAACGGGCGGGCGCCGATATGATCATCAGCTACTTTGCCAAAGACGCGCTCAAGTGGCTGGGCGCTTCAAGGGATTGACAAAGGCGCTGGCGGCCCAAATCAATCATGCTGTGGCTTGGCGCAAAGGCGCCAATTTGGCGTCAATCCAGCAATTCCTGAATGACGCGATTGCTGGACGAGAGGCGATCGGAAAGTACGCAAGAGATGAGAATATGAATGGCTGACGCGGTCTGGGGATCCGCCTCTTCCATGCGGCGCAGCGCCCCGTGGCTGAGCCGCTGCAGCAGGCCGGCTTCCGTCACGACGACAGAGGCGGTGCGGGTTTTGTTCAAGTAGAACCCGACTTCGCCGATGACCGTGCCAGCGGTCATGCTGCGCAAGCGCAGGGAGCCTTCGTCCGGCAGGCTCAACAGCACATCGACACGGCCGGTTTCTATGAAGTACAAGTCGTCGGATTCGTCGCCCTGTTGGAAGACCGTATCCCCAACCTTTGTCTCTATGCGCTCCAGATAGCTGTCCAGGGCGCTAACATCGCGACTCTTGATCATCGCGTGTTGGGCGAGCTGCTCGGCCACCGTGACACGGACGCTGTCCAGCAAATCCGCCTCCGCCAGCAACGTGTTTTCGCACCATTCCAGGGCATGATCCAGGTCGTCAAAGAGCGAAGGCGCGCCGGACTTCCGCTCGGCGATGCCACCATCCTTCAACACGGCTTGCAGATGGGGCCGGACATTCGATAGCAACAGGTTAATGCCATGTTGATCCGCGAGCCTTTTCAGCTTGTCGAAGTCGTGGATCGTTGAATAATCGAAGCCACTTACGCTCTTGAAGTCGAGAATGAGGTACTTCACCGGCTCGGCTTCTCTATCGGTGATGCGCTTTTTGACATGTTCGTAGAATCGGTAGGCGCTGCCAAAGAATATGAAGCCCTGCAGCCGCAGGATCAGGATCTTGTTACCCTTGTTCTGCAGCAGTTGATTCTGCGCGAAGGATCTGTCGAGATTGCTGCGGTGGAAGTCCCCGGAGAACTCCTGTTTAATAACGTCCATGCGGCTGTATTCCAAGACAAAGAAAGTGATCGCCACCACCATGCCAACGGCGATACCCATCAACAAGCCGAACAAAGCCGTGACCAGCGCAATGACTACAATTACGGCATAATCTTGTCGCGGCAGCTTGGGCCAACTATCCAGCAGCCACTCCTTCATGAATTGCAGGCCGAAGTACATCAAGAGCCCGGCGGGGATAAAACGAGGGATCAGCGAGAATATTGCGCTGCCGAAAACGAGGGTCAGAGCGAACATCAGCGCGAGGATGACGCCCACCAGCCGCCCATAGACACCCGTCGCGTGTACTAGCGAGGACGATATGGGGGCGTGATAAGCCACGATACCGCCGCCGGATACGCCGCCGGCGATATTGGCGATGCCATTGACCTTACATTCGCGATTGAAATTCATTTCGCGATTGACGATCAGTTCCTGCGCGCTGACTCTAAAAAACAGGTTTAGCGTGCAGACGACTATCAGGGTCACGATACCGCCGGCGCTGGCGGCGATCATGGCGGGACTAATCTGCGCGATCGCTGCGAAATCGGGCAACTGCCAGTCTAAATTCTCGGACACTTCCGGCAGGAACCAACCAGTCCCTGCCAAGACATTTACATCATCGACGATGAGGACCAGCCAAAGATAAAACAGAACAAAAGACGCGACGATAAGTCCTGGCAAGACCAAGGAGCTCTTGATGCGGGCGCGCAGCCCGAGGATGCACAGGGCAAATATTATACCTGGCAACCAGCGGGAGAAGTTCGCGGTCTCCAACAGGATTGGCAAGGACTGCAACTGGAGCTTAATGTCAACCAGAACGGAGAAACCGGCATTTAGAATGAGCCATCCCAAACCTGCCATAAAGCCGCCTATGATGGGGTAGGGAATGTAGCGGATCAAGCCGCCGGCGCGCAATATACCCAACAGAAGCAGAAAGCCCCCGGTAATTATCGAAGACAGCACGATCATCAAATATGCGGTCGCAAACAGCATTTGTGGCGGCATATCGGCCGGGGCCGCGTCGATCACACTGGCGGCGATTATGCCCTGGATCACCACCGTAGGGCTCTGCGGGATTACCAGCGTGGCATGGTCCGAGCTGAAGAGAGAGGTGACAATAACAGCGACAATTTCGCCGACGAGCACAATACCAAGCCCGGCGGCAAAATAACCCGCCAGCTTGCCTTGGAACACCAGCCTGGCGTAGGCCGGCATCGCGCTCGCCATGAGCAGCCAGATGATGGCGCTCACGAACATGCTTCGTAGAATAACCGAAGGCTGGAGCGCGTATTTTATGGTTTCGCGAAGGTATCGATCTGGCTTGTCGAACTGCGCAAGTTTTTCCATATCGAGCGGCCGAATCGTAATTGGCGGATCGTTAAATGTACTTTACCACCAATCAAGCGGACGCGTGAAGTTGTTGCGAACATGCATTGACCACAGGTACGGAGCGAGTCGCGGAGCACTTGTTTTGGTTTGTTGCCGGAACTGTGTTATCTTTTGCTTACAATATGATTGCGCTAGCTTCACATCTAAAACGCTTCTGATTTTATTAGATATTTTCTGAAACCTAGATGCCCGTTGAACAGTTCCCCTATCATCGTCAATATGATCAGCTTGCAGAGCGCATCTGCAGCAGGCGCGCCGCGACTGTGAAGCGTCGGCGCCAGAGCAAGGGCTGGATGGTGAATTGAACATGCCAAAGACAGCCTATACTTAATGAAAATGAAGCGTATTTGGAGAAAGCAGAATGAATGACTTTGAGAAATACGAGTTTGATCGACTTGGTTACATCGTTATCCCCAACTTTCTGAACGACGCGGAAGTGAAAAGTCTTGCGGCGGCCATTGACGCCGCGGAAGAGGACGCGCTCGCTCAATTGGATCGACCGCCGGACAAGGTCAGCGCGTACGGGCTCGAGTACCGTCACAATCCCGAGAAAGGCTACTTTGTCAATGGCGCGAAGGGAGAAGGCAATACGCTGCTTATCGATGAATTCTTTAATATAGATCCCGCTTTTGATGCCCTGGTCGATCATGCGTCAACCATGGCCTACATCCGGGCGATCGTCCAGGAACGACCGACGATCAACAATTCGGAAATACGCATACGCTACCCCGGCAACCAGACCGCTGCGCATTGTGGCGGACCTGTTGGCTTGAAGCTCCGGTACTATTACAATGCAGGGGGAATCAACTGCATGATGGTGAGAATGGTCTACTTCGTGCATGATGTTGAGCCGGGCCAAGGGGAATTCTGCGTCGTGCCCGCCACCCACAAGAGCAATATGGCGTCTCCTTATGAAGGCGCGGATCCCGACAAGGAACCGGGCATGATCGGTCTTTCGGTCAAAGCCGGCGATGCCATCCTGTTCACCGAGAATCTGCGTCACGGCGGTTTGACCAACCGATCCGGGCAGACGCGCAAGACGCTGCACGTCGGTTATGGACCCTTTTGGCTGAGGTCGCAGAATCACAGCACAATGGACGAAGAGCCCTACATATTGCCGAGCACTTTCGCCCGCTATACCGAAAGGCAGCGCATGTTATTCCGCGCGCACAAGACCTTTTTCGAGAATGGCAGCGGCTGATGATCGAGATTGAGCGCTATGAGCTGGCCGGCATCCCTTGCATCACGCTGCGCGATACCCGCGTCGAGCAAGCCCCGGTCATCATTCGCTACCACGGCTGGACCGGGGACAAGGGGACCGTTGAGAGCCCGGATCAAAGCCTGGCGCAGTTGGCTTCGGCCGGTTTTCTGGTGGTTGCGCCCGACTGCTATGAACATGGCGAGCGCCGGACCGATGCCTGGTTTCGCGCGCAATTCAACGGCTGGGCTTTCATCTGTGAAGCCATGGACAGAACGCGGCAGGAGGCAGCGGCGCTCTTTGACGCGGTCATGGCTTTGCCCTTCAGTTGCGACAGTCGCCCGCAAGTGGCGGGCGGGTCCATGGGCGGCTTGATCGCGCAGATGGTCTTCGCCGAGAACAAGGCTTTTGTCTCGATGGTATCTGTCGTCGGGCGCTCCAGCTTTTATCAAGCCGATGAATGGTGCCGGGCCGCGCAACAGGGTACCTGGCCCGACGACTGGTGCGCGAAATACGCGACCCAATCACATCCGGAACGCTTTTGCGATCGCCCCGTCTTGTTCATTGACGGCGGTCTCGATACCGATTGCCCGGCGGCCGTCAACGCGGAAACGGCGCGCTTGATAAACGCCCGGGGCGGGCAAGCGGAACATTTCGTGGATCTGAATTCCGGTCACGGGTTCTCGCCGCTCATGCGCAGGAAGTTCCTTGACTGGCTGGCGGCGCACGGGCAGCCGCCCTTGATGGCCGGCGTAGACCTGCTTCAGCGGTGAATGGATTTCAGAGGAGAAACAGGAAATGCAGCATGATGTAGACCGGATTGTCGCGGAAATAGATGAGCGCAGCTATTGCATCATTCCTTCGGTGATTACGCCGGAAAAAGCCGACGAAGCGCGCGCTGTTCTGGAAGGATTGCTGGAGGCGGAAGCGACCGACGCATCCCGCGCGGCGAAAACGCAGCGCGTCGGCGGCATCGCCGTCAAACATCCGATATTCGTCGAGTTCATGGCGCATCCGCTGATCGTGGCGATCTGGAAAAAGTATTTGGACGAGGATGTCGTCTGCTCGACCTGGACGGCGAACACCAGCTATCCCGGTTTCGGCACCTATAAGTGGCATCCGGATTTTCCCTATCAGTGGCTGAATTATCCCTGGCCGGAGAGCCGGATCAGCGGGCAGACGATTTGGCTGCTGGACGACTTTTCGGAGGAGAATGGCGGCACCGGCATCATGCCCGGCAGCCACCTGAAGGGCCATCGTCCGCCGCCGGATATGATAGACAAATGGCATCCTGACGGCGAGATATTAACCGGCCTGCGCGGCAGCGTTATGGTCTATCATGGCGCGACCTGGCACACAGCCCGGCCCAATAACAGCGACAAGCCGCGCAGCGCTTTATTGGGAATGTATACGCGCCCTTGCTATATTACGCAGGAGGACATGCTCGCTCAGCTTCGATTCATCGCCAAGCCGTCCGATATCGTGAAGCAGTTGATGGGGGCCAAGCGCTTTCAGCCCGGCATCGTGGCCAATCGCTAGGCGGCGACATCAGTCGCCTCGGCAGCCGCTGGGCGGCAGCGAAAAGATCCCAGGAATGTCGCGCTCACGCAAAATCGTAAGCCGTCTCGTCGCATGAGCGCCGCGGTTTGCGTAAACGGGAGCGTGCGAAGACAAGGCCAAGCTGGAAAGGAGAGGAAACTATTGAAGTTGGTTCTGTAACTATTCGACCGTTGTGAATTATGAGCAAATAGAGGAGAACGAAATGTTTTATGCAAGACGAGGACTGTTACTTGCTGTTTTGCTTTTGCTGTTGGTCTCCCTGGCAGGCACGGCCCTTGCCCAGGACGAG
This sequence comes from Chloroflexota bacterium, assembly GCA_026713245.1. Classification (GTDB taxonomy): domain Bacteria; phylum Chloroflexota; class Anaerolineae; order Aggregatilineales; family Phototrophicaceae; genus UBA6055. Next base: position 1,825 of record JAPOOU010000167.1, on the reverse strand, counting down.
GAACTGGTATTTGGGGATCTGCCGCGCAGTGAGACCTTCATTGTCGCCTCTCAGGCGCCGCACAATGATGTCTGGGACAGCTTCAACTACTATCAAGCGCCGACCTATAACAACGCCACCGGCTATGCCAACGTGATCGTTGAGCCGTCCTTCATCACCAGCCACGATTTCCACGCCTGGCTGGCGCAATCCTGGGATTACAACGAAGACGGGACGGAAATGACGCTGGTCATCACCGAGGGCGCCAATTGGAACGATGGCAGGCCTTTGACGATGGACGACTGGCTCTTCACCCTCCAATACAACCAGGAAAACGCCGACAAAGGCATCAACTGGTCGTCATTCTTGAGGGATGTGACCTGGAGCGCCGAGGGCAACGAGATAGTCTTTTCGCTGCCGGAGCCAAACTGGCGCTTCCATTACAACTTCACCGGCATCGGCACATTCACCCCGGTGCCCAGGCACGTTTGGGAAGGCCAGGACCCGACCACCTTCAAGAACCCGGATGCTATCCATTCCGGTCCCTACCGTCTGGTTAGCAGCAACGCCGACACCCGTACGACGATATGGGAGCGGCGCGACGACTATTGGGATCCCGATCGCATGCCGGCGCCGAAGTATATGGTCTGGCTCAAACGGCCGGAGGCCGATGTCGCCGTATTCGAATGGGAAGAGGGCAACTTCGACCTGGGGCGGATGCCTAACAGCGTCATGATACGGATGATGAGCGCGAATCCGCATATCAAGCCGCTGGTGCACCAGGACCCCTGCCCGCGCGGCCTGATATTCAATACCCTGACCCCGCCGCTGGACGACAGCCTGTTCCGGCGCGCGCTGGGTCTGTTGCTGAACCGGCAGGCGGTCGCCAACCTCGCCAACGTACCCGGCTATGTAACGCCGGTGCTTTGGCCAAATCTCGGCAGTCCCGACGAGCGCTACTACGACGCGGCGGCGGCTGAGGAATTCCAGGTGACCACCTTCGATCCGGAAGCGGCGGCGGCTCTGCTGGATGAAGCCGGTTATCCGCTGGTGGACGGCGCGCGCGTCGATAAGGACGGGGAGCCCATTTCTCTCGATGCCTTGTACATCGACATCGGCAACCCGGGCTGGACCGTCTGGGCCTGGCTGCTGTCCGAGCAAGCGCAGTTGGTCGGTCTGGAGATTAACCCGCGTTTGCTCGACATTCCGACCTTCTTGACACAGGGACCCAACGGCGAGTTCGACATCATCTTCCGCTGGTTCTGCGGCAACTTGCCCGGCGACCCCATCGCCCTGTTTGAGGGCTTGCATTCCGACTACGCCCTGCCCATCGGCGAACGCACGGGCGGCGTCCCGGGCCGCTACAGCAACCCCGACATGGACGCGATCGTCGAGCAGTTGAGAACCGCCAATCCAGCCTCGGAAGAAGCGCAAGCGCTGTTCCGGCAGGCTTATCGACTTTGGGCGGAGGAAGCGCCTTACGTGACCCTGTTCGGCGAGAATGAAGGCGTGGTCTTCAACACCGAATACTGGACCGGCCTCGAAGTGGGCCAGGCCTGGGTGCACTGGACGCCGGCCGCGCGCCAAATCATCGACTTCCTCGAACCGGCCAATAGATAGTTAGCCGCTTGCAGGTTCGCCGTACTTGTTTAAGAGCGGCGAACCTGCCCTTAATCATCAATGACTGCGAATACATGAAGTAGAACCAATAAAGTAATGCAACTTTCGCTAAAGCAACGATCTGTAGGGGCGACATACCATGTCGCCCGAAACCACAAGTTGTGGCGGCGGCGGGCGACCAGGTTGGTCGCGTAGACACTGACCGCCGGTCGCCCCTACAAGGCTC
>JAPOOU010000119.1 GCA_026713245.1 Chloroflexota bacterium | reverse complement strand
CGGCGGGCGACCAGATTGGTCGCGTAGGTCGCGTAGACACAGACCGGCGACACTGACCGCCGGTCGCCCCTACAAGGCTCACTTTTCGTTGCGCGACTTACTTGGACTTACTTACTTGAAGAACTTCGCGTCCCAGGGCTGGGACGAGGAAGCGGATCAGTTGGTCAAGGAGATGAAGCTGCACTACGCTGAGCGGCTGCTCCAATCCATCGTGGCAGGCGCGACGAGGGTCTCACTTCAGGCGCAGGACAAGCATGGCGAAGCTAAGCGGCGGCAACTGCAATTGATCGACCGGCATCGTGCGATGTTCGATGGCGACGGTGTCGGGGGCTTCAAAGGTATTGGTCGCCAAGGGACTGGCGCCGGATACGCAGTAGATCTCAACATCGGTTTCAACTTCAACGCCGGTTAAGGATAGGTCCATCGGCTCGTCGACGCTGCAATTGACCAGGGATAGAAATAGCGCTTTTGCGTCGGCATCAAGGGTTGTGGCGGCGTTCATCAGCGGCACGTCGTCAAAAGCGGGCATGGTGCCCGCTGCCGGGCTGGCAAAGGTTGCGCAATCGACGGCGGTCTCCAGCGCCAGCGCGCCGCGGTGATGTGTCATCAATTCCAGAACCAGGGTCGCCGGCATTTTGATCACTGCCGGCTGTGCGGGATTGTCGCCGGTATCAATCGGCACCCAGCCGCCGCGCCGACCAAGATAGAGTTCTTCCCAATTGTAGAGCGGCGCTATCAGGTAGCAGCCCATAACGTTGGTCAAGTGGTAGATTGCGCTGTAGCGGATGCGATTCGCGCGCCCCAAGCAGAGGTTCATGATCGACCCGGTATAGAGGGCGTCGGCCAGATTGTATTCTTCGATGTAATTGGGAGCTTTGGCGCCGACGTAGGTATTCCATTCGTCGAAGGCGATGGGCAGTTGCTTCGCCGAGTGCTGGTCGACGACCGCCAGCGTATCGTCCAACATGCCTTTCACCTCGTGCCAGGCGGCCATTTTTGGCAGGTAGATCGCTTCCGGAGCGGGCGTCTCGGCGAGCTTTTCCGTGCGGACGGAATAGAAGTGCAGGCTGTACTGGTCCATTTCCTCGGCGGCGATCCCCAGCACGCGCTCGTTCCAGTGGCTATACAGGTCAACCGGTACGCCGACGCCGATCAAGGTGAGATCAGGGTCGGCGGTACGCATGGCGCGGGCGAATTCGAGATAGCGCTTGGCGTAAGTTTCGGCATCGACGTGGCCGACTTGCCAGTTGCCGTACTGCTCGTTGCCGACGAACCAGACCTTGACGTCATGCGGCTCCGCATAGCCATTGGCAGCGCGCATGGCGCCGTATTCGGTCGAGCTATCGCCATTGCAATACTCGACCCAGGCCCGGGCTTCCTCGGGGCTGCCGTCGCCCATGTTTGCGGTCAGCACCGGCTCGGCGTTGACCAGGCGGCACAAGTCGATGAATTCGTCTGTGCCGACATCGTTCGATTCCCAAAGCCACCAGGCGGGATCGAGATAGGTCGGGCGTTTGTCGCGGTCGCCGACGCCAAGCTCCCAGTGGTAAGCGGAGACGAAGTTGCCGCCGGGCCAGCGCAACTGGGTCGGCGACCATTCGCGCATGGCGGCGATGACATCGGCGCGGAAGCCGCGGATATGGTCGCTCGGCATCAGCGAGGCGCAGCCGATCCAAAGCGCGCCTTCCTGAATTGTCAGTTGAAGTTCGCCTTTGGGGTCCGCGCCGGATCTCGTGAAGGTATGCTGATAACTCCGCCAGTCCTGGCTTAATTGGGCGATGCGCCAGACTTCGTCGCCGAGCTTGACCGTAAGCGATTGCCCCTGACCCTTGAGAACCAGTCGCAGGTGATAGTCGCGCTCGCTCTGCAAGTAGAGGCTGCCCTGCTTGATGCCGCGGGCCTGGCCGTCGGGATGGCGAATGCTGATGCGCTGCGATTGACGGCCGGTATAAAAAGTGCTGTTATCGTGGGCGTAGACGACGGCCTCGTAATCGGGATTGACCGTTTCCCAGGGTAGGACGACGCCAACACTGGGATGGACGTTGTGTAAACCTTCGCTGGGGGCGGTGTACATGCGGTCATTGCCGGCGAATTTGCGATCGCGCAGCATCTGCGCCCAGACGCCGCCGTAAATGGCTTGGCCGAGATGCTCGAGGTTGGCGCCGTAGAGGTGGTCATGCGCCTCGCCGATGACATTGTCCAGGTTAATGTTGATTGTCGCCCGATTCATCGTTTTCCCGCTTTCGGTTTTTAGTCGATCCTTCGGTTAACGCGCATTTCGGCCAGGCGTCGCGGTCTCGATTTCGTTTCGGCGTCGGCACATGTGAATGATACCTGAAAATGGCAGTTCCGCCTAAATGTGGCGATGGGAGGAAGTGGAGCGCGGAGAGCGCGACAGTATGTATCTGCGAGGCCGGCGTCGGAAGCAACTCAAAACTGGGTAGTATATCCATATCGGCTGAAATACGTTTACAGTTCTCAGCGTAAGAGCTATTGAACCCAAAATATGAACCAATTGGCGGGGGCGACTGACCTCCTAGTGGGTGTCTACGCGCAGCGATGAGTCGCCCAATACTCAATCATTTTCTACACGTCGGGCGATTCAGCGAATCGCCCCTACCGGTTGTCAGGTAAATGTAGTTCTTCAATTCAAATGCGCCACATTCGGTGTCACCACAGCCGCTCGGCGGCAGGACAATTTGCCGATGACGCACGACAACTCATTGCTAGCTATCGAAAGGCAGCGGCGCATTCTGGATATTTTGCAGCGGCAGGGCGCTGTGCGTACAGCCGAGTTGACCAAGTTGATGAAGGTTTCGGCTGTCACCATACGTTCCGACCTGGGCGAATTGCAGCGGCTCGGCGAGTGCGATATTATCTGGGGAGGGGCTGTCTCGAAGATGCCGGCCTCGGATCAGGATTCGCTTTTGCGCCGGCGCAGCGAATTGAATGTGGCGTCGAAACAGCGCATTGGCAAAAAAGCGGTTGATTTTATCGAAGTCGGCCAGACCATTTTTGTCGACGCCGGCACGACAACGCTGGAAATTGTTAACAATTTGCCGCGCAGCCTGGAATACCTGCGCATCGTTACGCCGTCGCTCAACATCGCTGTGGTCGCGACTTATTATCCTTATGTGGAATTGGTTATGCCGGGCGGCGTATTGCGCAATTTGACGCGCTCGCTCATCGGCGCGCAGACCATCCGTTCATTTGAAATGTTCAACGCGGATCTGGTCTTTCTGGCCTCGGGCGGCTTCAGCGTCGAGAACGGCGTGACAACGGGCAATATTCTTGAAGTCGAGGTCAAGCGCACCATGGTCAAACGGGCAAACAGCGTGATCTTGACGGCCGATGGCAGCAAGTATGGACATAGCCTTTCCTTGAATGTGGCGCCGATCTCGGCCATTGATACGCTAATCAGCGACCGGCAGCTGGGCGACGCAGCGGCGGAAAAGCTTGGAAACGCCGGGCTAGATGTCATTCGAGTATGATTGGAAGTAAATCGGAGAGGGCGGCTATGATAAAATCCAGGTAAGTCGGTTGAATCGTCAGCACATTTAGTTTTATCGAGAAGGAGACTAACGGTGAAGAAATTTCTTGTAGTGGCAGCGATAATGCTTTTCGTGATGAGCCTGATACCGGGCGCCATCGCGCAGGACGATGGCTATACCATCGCCTTTGTTCCGGGTGTTAATCCCGATCCCTTTTATATCACCATGAGCACCGGTGTTTATCAGGCGGCCGCGGACTTGGGATTGAATGTTATCCAGCAAGATCCCGAGCGCTTTGACGTGACGGTCTCGGCGCCAATTATTGAAGCCTTGATCGCCCGCGGCGACATTGACGCTCTCGTCACCGCGCCCAACGATAAAGAGCAGTCGATACCGGTGCTGCAAGACGCGCATGAGGCCGGCATCGTCGTGCTCACAGTCGATACATTCATCGGCGACGGCAATTATGCCGATGGCGAGGTGACCTTCCCGATCACCTACATCGGTTCGGACAACACGCAAGGCGGTTACATCGCTTGCTCGACCCTGGCGGACAAGCTGGGAGCGGGCGCGAAGATTTATGTGACCAATACGCGCCCGGGCATCAGCACCACGGACCAGCGCGAGGAAGGCTGCTTGCAGGCGGCTGAGGACACCGGTCTGGTCGTGGCCCGGGTCGACTACAACGAGAACAGCGCCGATACCGCACAGGCGCAGACGGCCGCAGTCTTGCAGGCCAATCCCGATATTGTCGGCATGTTCGCCACCAACACCTTTGGCGCGCTCGGCGCTGGCACGGCGATCCAGAATGCTGGTTTGCAGGGCGCTGTAGAAGTGGCTCTCTTTGACGCCAGCGAAGAGAATATCGGCTTCTTGAAGGACGGCATTGTCTCCCTGGTCATCGCGCAGAAGCCGGCCGATATGGGCTACCTGGGCGTGGCTTTGGCGACGGCTTATCTCGACGGCGTTGGCAGCATCCCGGCGCGTATTCCCACGGGTTACGCGGTCATCAATATCGACAACGTCGATGATCCCGAAGTGGCGCGTTTCATCTATACCAGCAATACCAGCGATCCCGCGCCGGCGCTCGATGACAGCTACAACCTGGCCTTTGTGCCGGGCGTGAACCCGGATCCCTTCTACATCACCATGTCGCGCGGCGTTTATGGCGCGGCCGGACGCCTGGGCATCAATGTCATCCAGCAAGATCCGGAACGCTTTGATGTAGCGGTTTCGGAACCGATCATTCGCGCGCTGATCGCGCGAGGCGACATTAACTCGCTGGTCACCGCGCCCAACGATAAAGAGCAGTCGATACCGGTGCTGCAGGATGCCCACGATGCCGGCATTTCGGTCTTGACGGTCGACACCTTCATCGGTGACGGCAACTACGCCGATGGCGAAGTTACCTTCCCGCTGACCTATATCGGATCGGACAATGTGCAAGGCGGATACATCGCTTGTTCGGCATTGGCGGACAGTCTTGGCGAAGGCGCGAAGATCTATGTCACCAACACACGCCCGGGCATCAGCACGACCGACCAGCGCGAGGAAGGCTGCCTGGCCGCGGCCGAGGCCGGTGGACTGGTCGTAGCCCGCGTTGACTACAACGAGAACAGCGCTGACATGGCGCAGCAGCAGACGGCTGCTGTCCTGCAAGCCAACCCCGATATCGTGGGCATGTTCGCCACCAACACCTTTGGCGCATTGGGCGCGGGCGCGGCGATCCAGAATGCTGGATTGGAGGGCGCGGTGGAAGTCGCTCTGTTTGACGCCAGCGAAGAGAACATCGGCTACCTGCGCGATGGTATCGTTTCGCTTGTCATTGCCCAGAAACCTGCCGACATGGGCTACATGGGCGTGATCGCGCAAATCGCCAATTTGCGCGGTGTGACGTCCATGCCTGCGCGCGTGGGGACCGGCTATGCCGTGATCACGATTGACAATGTCGATGATCCGAACGTGGCTCGGTTCATTTACACGGCCGGGTAGAGCGCTAAAGTTTCTCCACTGCCCTGTTTGAGTGAGTAGCGGAGAGCGCGAAACATCCTTAGAGTCCCTCCCTCTTTATGGGGGAGGGAGCGTAGGGTGGGGGACACAGCGTAAAAGGAAGCGTTTATGGGATTAAAAGCGAAGCTGGGCGACGCGCAGCGTCAAACTCTGGTTAATTCACAATACATAGATTTTCTGACGAAGAGTTGGTCTTATCTGTTCTTGCTGGCGTTGGTCGTATATTTTTCGGTGACCGGCACCGGCTTTTTCTCTGTACGCAACTTCTCCTCGATTCTTACGACCAGCACCTTGATCATGCTGATGTCGATTGGTCAGACTTATGTCGTGATCACCGCCGGCATCGATCTGTCGATTGGCTGGACCGTGGGCTTGTCGTCGGTGACGACGGCGCGGGTCATGCGCGATCTGGCCGAGAGCGGCAATGATGTCGCCTACGCTATGTTGGCCGGGGTCTTCGCCGGTCTCCTGGTAGCCTTGATTCCGGGCTTGATCAATGGCTTGCTGGTAGCGAGGGTCAAGGTCCCGCCATTTATCGCGACCCTTGGCATGTTTGGGATTGTGCGCGGGGCGGCCTTTTTGCTCACCGATGGACAGCAGGTCGTGCGCGGGCTTTCGTCGGAACTGCGCGAATCGCTGCGCATGATCGGCAACGGCAGCTTGCTCTATTATATCCCCGACGATGGCTTCCATTGGTTCGCGCTGCCGCCCGACCTGGAACCGCAGCAGCTCCGCGTCGTGTCGCAATTATTGCCTTATCCCGTCATTATTACCGCCTTGGTTGTAATCGTTTTCGCCTTCATCCTGGCGCGGACAAAATTCGGCCGCCACACCTACGTCATTGGCGGCAGCGAAGAAGCGGCGCGTAGATCCGGCATCAATGTCGATCGTCACTTGATCATCATATATGTGATCTGCGGATTCACGGCCGGGATTGCCGGCGTCTTGCATCTCTTCCGTTTTACAGCGGGCGCGCCGCAGGCGGGGGAAGCGGCGCTTTTGTCGTCGGTAGCGGCGGTAGTCATCGGCGGCACAAACCTGTTCGGAGGCGAGGGCGATATCATGGGCGCCGTGATTGGCTCGCTGATTATAGCGGTGCTGCAGACAGGCCTGGTGATTTTGAATATCGACTCGATCTGGCAGTTTATCGTTGTCGGCATTGTCATCATCATCGCGGTACTGGTGAACCAATTGCAGAACGCCTTGGAAAGGATGCAAGTCAATGTCTGAGCCCGTCCTGACCGCAACCGGCATGAGCAAGTACTTCGGCGGTTTGACCGCTGTCGACAATGTTGACTTCGCCATCTATCCGGGCGAGGTGGTGGCGCTGCTCGGCGACAACGGGGCCGGCAAATCGACGTTGATCAAGTGCATCTCGGGCGTATACCGCCCCGAACACGGGCAAGTGACATTTAATGGCGAGGATATAACGAGTCATGCGCCCGCCGATATTCGCAGTCGCGGCATCGAGACGATATACCAGGATTTGGCGCTGGCGGAAAACCTCGATGTCGGGGCGAACGTGTTCCTGGGCAAGGAGAAGACGCGCCGGCTCTTCGGCTTGATTCCCGTGACCGATGACAATTATATGCGCGAAGAAGCTTCCAGCGCGCTTGATGAGCTGGACATCCATATTCCGTCGCTCAAGCAGCGGCTGGTCAACCTCTCCGGCGGGCAACGGCAGGCGGTGGCTATCGCGCGGGCCATGTATTGGAACGCCAAACTCGTCATCATGGACGAGCCGACTGCGGCGCTAGGGGTGCCGGAACAGCGCAAGGTGCTGGCATTGATTCGCTCCCTGCGCGAACAGAATATACCGGTGCTTCTGATCAGCCATACCATGCATGACGTGATGGCGGTCGCCGATCGCATGGTGGTGATGCGTCGCGGCAGGATCGTCGCGAATATCCAGCGCGCCGACGCCAGCGAAGAGTTGATCGTCAAACATATCGTTGGCAGCGCCGAGAATGGCGAAAGCGCGGTGATGATTTGAAGCTATAGCTTTTTTGCCTTTTTGCAGGGTCGTTCCTAAATCCGAACTTCTCTGATACAATCGCTTAACAAGAATAGGTCCGCAGCGGAGATTGCAACGATGCGAGCGCCCAAGACGAAACCCGCCAATGTTCAAGAGCTGGAAACATTGCCCCTATGCGTCGAAAGGGGCGACGACGGTGGGGAAACGAGCAAAGAGGAAATCCTTGACAGCATTGAGCGCGGACTTCAGGAGATGCTCGCGGGCAATACCCGCCCAGCGCTAGAATTTCTGGATGAATTTGACAACGAATAAGCGATGTCATCGCGCACAGTTCACACCGCGCCTGAATTTGAAAAAGAAGTTCGCAAACTCAAGCGCAGATTTCCCGATATCGCTGCCCAAGTCCGAAAGCTCGTATTCCGATTAAGCAATGGAGAACTGCCAGGCGACAGGGTTTCCAGATTATTCATTCAATCTTATAAAGTTCGGCTGCCGAATCCATCGACACGTCGGGGAAAAAGCGGCGGCTTTCGCGTGTATTACGCCGTTTACCAAAGTGATACGGTTTATCTGATTACGATCTATTCCAAGACTGACAAAGACGATGTAAGCCACTATGAAATACAGCAGAGAATAAAACGTATTGAACGAGAATTGAGCAGCAAAAGCCCGCGTGTCGAATAGTTGGATATCAAAACTGAAAGGACAGCCATGCCCCTTACCCTTTCGCCCGGGCGCTACCGTGGCTTGAAGTCAAGCAGTCTGGCCGGTCGCGATGTCTTCGGCATCGTCGCCTTTGATCAGCGCGGCAGTTACCGACGCATGATGCCGGCCGATAGCAGCTATGGTGATTTGGCGCGGGTCAAGAACGAAGTCATCGGCGCGCTATCGTCCGAAGCCAGCGCAATCTTGACCGACCCGACTTACGGGATCGGCGCTGCTATGCGGATGAACGGCAAATCGGGCCTGTTGCTGGCTTTGGAAAAAAGCGGCTACAGTGGCGATGCCAGTTATCGCCGCACGGAACTGATCCCGGGCTGGACGGCCGAGAAGATCCGCAAGGCGGGCGCGAACGCGGTCAAATTCATGGTTTACTACAACCCGCAGAGCGAGGCCCTGGCCGTCGAGTTAGAGGCTATGATTCGGCGGGTGGTCGACGAATGCCATCGCTGGGATCTGCCACTATTCCTCGAGCCGATGTCTTACAGCGTCGATGCGGATGTCGCTAAGGAAAGCGCGGCATACGCCGCTGTACGGGCCGAAATCGTGATTGAAACGGCGCGCCGCCTGTCGCGGACCGGGGCCGATGTGCTCAAGATGGAGTTCCCGCTGGATATCCAATACGATCAGGATCACGCGAGCTGGCGCCAGGCTTGCGCGAAGCTAAGCGATGCCTCGGCTGTGCCCTGGGTGTTGCTAAGCGCAGGCGTCGACTTCGAGCAATTCCAGCCGCAAGCGCAAATCGCCTGTGAATGCGGCGCGAGCGGCTTCCTCGCCGGGCGCGCCATTTGGAAAGAGGCGGCATCCATGGCGGAAGGCGAGCGCTGCGCTTTCCTGCGCGGCGTCGCCACCGATCGCCTCAAACAGTTGCTGGCGATTGCGGCCGCGGAAGCGCGGCCCTGGAGCGAATTTTACGCACCGCCGCAGACGACTGAAACCTGGTACGAGACTTACGCGTAAAACGACGGCATGAAGCTCGCGCAGCAGTATATTGCGGGATTTTTGCGTCGCCAGCCGCCCGTTCGAGGAGAGTAGGCAAATGGAATTGCGGCGTTTTGGCAGGAGCGATCTGCTGACCTCGGCGCTAGGCTTCGGGACCTGGGAGATGAGCGTCCGACAATACGGGCATATCGACAGCGCGGCGGCGACGCGCGCCGTCCATAGCGCCATCGACCACGGCGTTACGCTCTTCGACACCTCCGAGACCTACGGGCCCTTCACCTCGGAAGAGCTGTTGGGGCGCGCGCTGGGGGGACGGCGCCGGGAGGTGGTCCTGGTCACCAAGGTCGGCTTCACATTTTGTCAAGATCAAAGCGACCCGCGCTTTATGAAGGTCGACGCGCGCGATTCCTCGCCGGGCAACATCATCGAACATGCCGAAGGCTGTTTGCGGCGCTTGAACACAGATTATATTGACTTGCTGCTGATACATTTTCACGATCACAAGACGCCGCAGGCGGAGACTATGGCCGGGCTGGAAGCGCTGCGGCAGGCGGGCAAGATCCGGCATTATGGCGTCTCCAATTACAGCGCGCCCATGCTGGCGGCTTGCCAGGGGCATGGTGAACTCGCCGCCAATCAAGTTGGCTTTCATCTTTTCGACCGGCGCATGGAAAAGGCGGTGCTGCCGTATTGCCGCGAGCAGGGCATCGGCTTCATGGCTTACGGTACGCTGGCTTTCGGGCTGCTCAGCGGCGCCTTCACGCCGGAGACGCGATTTGTCGACTGGGATTGGCGCAGCCGTGGCGAGGCATTTGGATTGCCGCTTTTCCAGCGCGAGCACTTTCTGCGCGCGCTGAGGGTTGTCGAGCGGCTCAAAGCTTTGGCTGCGGATTATGGCAAGTCTGTCGCTCAACTGGCGATTGCCTGGCTGCTGAGCCAGCCCGGCGTGACAGTCGCGCTTATCGGCATGCGCGACGAGCGCGAGCTCAAAGAGAATGTGGCGGCGGCGGATTGGCGCTTGAGCGCGGAGGACTGCGCGAATATCGACCGCATTTTCGTCGAAGAAGGCGTAGCCACGTACGTTGAGGCCGAGCAATTCCTCTAACCGGACCGCGGGGGCCAGGAAAGCGCCGCCAGTTTGCCGAAGAAGTCGCGGTAAATCGCATCGCGGTTGATATCCAGCGCCTCGCGCATGGGATGGCGAGGCGGTCCCTGCCGAAACCAGCGGCAGTCCGCGCTCAGATAGGGCGCGTCGGTCAGGTAAGACGGCACCCAGGCCGGGTTGATCAACCAGGCGAAGTTGATAAGGTCCCACATAATCCAACTGCGGGCAAAGTGGTCGACAAAGCCGTGTCGGGGATGATGCGGATTGTTGATGTACAGCCAGTGCAGATAATCGCCGATTTCGCCCTTGCCCTGTACCCATGCCTCTACCTCCGGCAAAGACAAACTCAGCTGCGCGCCGACATGAAAGCCCGGCAGATAGACCAAGGGCGCGCCGCTGTCAAAGAGCAGCTGTGAAGCCAGCAGATCTTGTTCCATGTTGAAGGACGGCTGCACGATGTCCATAACGGTTGTGGGGTAGCCCGCCGTCCACGATACGACTATGCGCTCGATGATCTCGGGCGCCAAGAGCAATGCCGCGGCCACATTGGTGGCCGCGCCGATGGCGACCACCTGTAGCGGATCATCAACCGTCGCAGTTTTCGCGGTCGCGATAAGATGCTCTACCGCTCCGCTTTCGACCGGCTCATCCAGGCTGGCAAGATAGCGATCGGACCCGCGGAAGACCCGGTCAGAGAAGCCGACGCCGAGCTTGTCGCAGACCTTGAGGATCTCTTGGTGGCTGAGTTCCATGCCCTGGCCGGGCGTGACCAGCACGGCGCCCTGCGGATCCATCTGCCGATCGTCGTTCACGTCGATGCCGGCCTGGTCGAGCTGCCGCAGGAGAGCGCTGTGGCGCGCCAACAGGGCGCGTTCTTCGTCGGAGGCGGGCCCGCGCTGTCGGATGCGGTCGGCTTCCCGTTGCTCGTTGACGCGTTCTTGAAAGGAATAAGGCGCGGCATAGATGCCTTCTATTTCCAGCTTGTCGCGCGAGAGAAAAGCCCAGGCCAGGGCATATTGATCGTCGATTTCGTTGCGCGTATCGGTGTCGATGACGCAGCGCAGGCGCCCAGCGGGCTCGCGCAGAATATGCCGGTAATGATCGGGGCTCAGTTTTGGAAAACGCGCTAGTTGGCTCATGCCAGCACCCCGTCGGAGCGCAGTTGCGCGATATCGGCCGCGCTGTAGCCGAGCTCGGCAGCGACTTCGTCGCTGTGCTCGCCCAGGCGGGGCGGATGCCGGCGATAGCTTAGCGGCGTATCCGACATGTGCACGGGAGTCGCCAGTGATTTGACGATGCCGAGCGCGGGGTGTTCCAGCTCGACGATGAAGCCGCGCTCGATGATGTGTGGATCGGTCAGGGCCTCGGCCACGGTGTTGATGCGCCCGCAGGGCACACCGGCCTCGCGCAGTTCCCTCAGCCATTGATCGCAGGGCTTGGCGCGGATGATCTCGCGCACGGTCGGCAAGAGGGCCTCATAGTTGGCGATGCGATCGGCATTGCTGGCAAAGCGCGAGTCCGTCGCCAGGTCGTCACGCCCTACGTGCCGGCAGAAGGCGCTCCATACGTTGTCCGAGCCCACGCCCAGGATGAACCAGTCGCCGTCGCTGGCTTGCACGGCCTCGTAGGGCACGACCTGGGGATGCTGGTTGCCGCGACGGGGCGGATCTTGTCCTTCCGCGAAATACTCGCCGGCATAGTTCTCCAGCCAGGTCATCTGGCCCTCTTGCAGGGACATGTCAATGAATTGGCCCTTGCCGCTGGAATGGCGCGCCTGCAACGCCGACAGGATGCCTATGACGGTGAACAAACCACAGGTCATGTCGGCGATGGGGGTCGGGAAGCGCATGGGCGCGCCGTCGACCTCTCCGGTCAGCGCCATCGTGCCCGATTCCGCCTGCGAAACCAGATCATAGCCGGGCTGTCCGGCGCGCGGACCGCTGCGCCCGTAGCCGCTGATCGAGGCGTAAATCAATTTTTGATTCAGCGCGCTCAGCGTCTCGTAGTCTATGCCGTAGCGCTTCAGAGAGGCGGTGGTCGCCAGGTTGGTCAAAAAGACATCGGCATCGGCGACCAATTGGTGAATGATGTCACGCCCGGCGTCAGCGCGGATATTGAGCGCGATGCCGCGTTTGTTGCGGTTGACGGCCAGGTAGTAGCAGCCTTGATCGCCGATATACGGCGGCGCCCAATATCTCGATTGATCGCCGACGCCGGGACGTTCGATCTTGATCACATCCGCGCCCAGGTCGCCCAGGATCATCGTACAGTAAGGTCCCGCCAGGGCCTGGGTCTGGTCGACCACCTTAATGCCGCTCAGCGGCGCTTGTTCAATCATAGTTTCCTCTCTAGTCTGGCTGCAGGCGATTCAATGAAGCTAATGAGAATGTGAAAGCACAAGGTTTTGTCCAGGTTTGGGCGAGTCATAGAGTCGGCTCTACAAGGCTTGTCCGGTTCTGTGGAAGCCGTACCTACCTTTAGTCTACCCCCCTCAATCCCCCCATAGCAATGGGGGGAAGCTCGTTTCGACATCGCCTCAACTCGAGTTTTCTGATGCTACAAGTATAGAAAGCTGCGTTTTTCAAGCGCGGGCACGGCGAGTTAGCTCCCTTTCTCACGTTATGGGAATTCCGCCTCCCGTTTAGCGGGGGGACCATGGGGCACAGGGCCGGGGGGAGTCCTGTCATACGGGAGCGGGGCCGCTGTCTTCCTCGTGCCTGCGGCGCCAAATAAGAAGCGCGGCCAGCAGCAGGAGGGCCCCCCACAAGCCGAAGACTGCGGCCCATCCGCTGAGCTCGACCAGACCGCCGATGGCAAAACCGGCTGTCCCGCCGATGAGCGTCGCCATCATGTTGACGGTCCCGGCGACGGACGAGGCGCGTCCCGGCGGCGCCAAGAGCAACGGGATCGAAGTCACCGCCAGACCAAAAGCGCCGTTGAGCATCATGATGGCAAATGCGACCAGCGCGATCGCTATGAGTCCGGAGCTTGTGGTCAAGAGCAGAAAGCCAACGCCGGCGGCGGAAAACATCAAGGCAGCGGTCACGAATACCTGGTCGCTGCTGCCGACGCGGCGACGCGCCAGCAGCAGGCCCAGTAGCGCGATGACCTGCGTTAGCGCAGCGACCATGCCAACCAGGTTCTCGGCGATCAGTTCGGTATCGAGGATGTAAGTGGGCAGCCAGATCAGTGAACCATTGCGGACGAAGCCGACCAGCGCCGCGGCGATCATGATAAAGGCGATTCCCCGCGCTTCGGCAAGGACGGTCGCGGGTCGGAAGCGGCTCGGTTTCGCCTTGGGCGCGTCGATGCCAGCCACCCGCCAGAAGACCAGGGCCAGGAGCAGCAGAAGCCCGGGGGGCCAGAAGGCGATGCGCCAGTTTTCGCCTGCCGAGACCGTCCCAATCAAGGTCCAGGTGACGGCGGTGCCAATGACGTATCCGAAGGGCATCAGAGTCGAGGCGCGTTTGATGCGTTCGGGATCCAGGCGCTCGGCCAAGATGCGGACCATGGGCGACCAGCCGCCCGATTGAGCCATGCCGTTGAGCCCCCACAGGACTAGCATGGCGATCAACGAGGTCTGAAATGAGAATGCCAGGTTTATGATCGCTGTCGTCAGCAGGCCGATGCTGATGATACGAAAGGGACTGACGCGACTTCCGATCTCGCCGCTGATAAGCTGAAAGATGCCGTAGACCCAAAAGAAGACTGTGCCCAAGGCGCCGACTTCGACCAGGCTGAGACCAAGGTCGAGCGCGATGATCGGCAATACGACGCTGATGTTGGCGCGCCCGAGATAGAACAGACCATAGGTGGTAGACAGGGCGCCGACCATGAGATCCTGATGCTTGACAAGTGATGTTCGCACGCTGGTTATGCTCTCCTGGATAAACGCGGGGAGCGAAGGCGGCTGGTGAGATTATGCTAGTAAGTGGAAGTAAGTAATGAGACAAATGCCGCGCTTTGCCCCCTGTAGTGGTTCTATAAAACTGGACACTTTTTTTCAGAATTTGAGGGAGGACATTTGTTCCATTCCGCCTCGTATTCTGCCGGCGTCATGTAGCCTATTGCACTGTGAACGCGTTGGTGCGGATAGACGACTTCGATGAAGTGTCGCAGTTGTTGTCTGGCGTCGGTGATGTTGTCGTAGCTGCTCAAATCCACTTCCTCCTCCTTGATGGTGCGCATCAGCCGTTCGACATGGCCGTTCTCTTGCGGCTTGCCGGCGGCAGCCATGCTCAACTGCACACCCTTGTCCCGCAACAGTTTCAGATAGTCGCCCGCGGCGTACTGGCCACCCTGATCAGAGTGGTGGATGGCTGGTGCTCGTCCCTTCTGCATCGCTTGCTTCAGCGCGGCCTCGACCAGTTCTTTGCTCGCCGAGGCACTCAAATGCCAGCCGCGAATCATCCGCGAGTACAGGTCCATCACTACTGCCAAATAGGCAAATCCCGAAGCTAGGCGGATGTAAGAGATATCCGCCGCCCAAATCTGGTCCGGCCAGGTGGCTTTGCTGCCTTTAATCAAATTGGCATAGCGGCGGTATCCGTGATCGCTGTCGGTGGTGCTGGGCTTGCGCTGCCTGGGCATCAGCAGAAGCTTCATCTCTCGCATCACTTGACGGACCCGGTTGCGACCAACTTCCAGATAGTAGGGCTTGCGCGCCAGTTCCGCCTTGATCCGTCGGCTGCCGTAGGTCGGATACTTACCGGCAATCGACTCAATCGCCCTGCGAAGCGCTCGATCATCGACCTGAGCCAAGGGCGCGTGATAGTAGCTGCTGCGGGCTAAACCCAAGACTTCGCAGCAAGCCGATACCGGATGGTCTTCACTCAAGATCTGCACTATCTCCCGCTTTCGGGACCTAGGGACTTCACATAATGGGAGGCTTTTTTTGCGATTTCCAGGCGCATGCTAAGCTTCCCGAGCAATCGCTCCAATTCCGCCTTCTCATCGGCACGACGCTTGGCCTCTGTCGGCTGGCCATACGCAAAATACTGAGTCATGCCCTCAATCGCCTCGGCCTTCCACTTGTAGAGCAGGCTATCCTTAATCTTGTACTCCCGGCTGGCCTGGCTGATAGATTTCGAGCCGCTGATAATCTCCAGCACGATCCT
>JAPOOU010000197.1 GCA_026713245.1 Chloroflexota bacterium | reverse complement strand
CGGGCATCGACGGCGGCGCCAATGGAAGGGGCAGTGGCATCTTCGTCAATCGCGAGGGCTTGCTCGCCACGACCGCAAACCTGGTCGGGAGCGCGCTGGAAGCCGACGTCGCCCTCGGCAGCGCGCAGGCTGTACCGGGTCAGGTGCTGCGCCGATTTCCAGAGAGCGACCTGGCCTTGATACAGGCGCCGGTCGCGCTGGATAGTCTTGACGCGCTGGAGAACGCGCCGCTCGTCATCGCGAACGAAGCGATCACCGCCATGGCTTACAATGGCGCCAAAATACGCGGGTCTGTACATGACGCCGCTGATGGCGCGCGCCCAGGCTGGCTGCGAACGAGCATCTTGATCGCCATGTCCCCGGACGCCGGCGGGAACCCGCTCTACGACGGTCGCGGACATGTCCTGGGATTGTTGACGCGCAACGCCGATTATGACACAGGCGGCGCCTGGGCGCTCAGCCTGGAGCATATTCTGACCCTAGCCGAGCAATGCGCCCAAGAGTATCGCTTGTTGCCGAATGCCGCCACATGCGGCACTTGCGGCTGCCGGGCCCAGGCGGGGCATTACGGCGGGCGCTATTGCGAAACCTGCGGCGCGCGACTGCCGTCAGCGGCAGTCTCCACGACGGATCCGCCTGATAATGAGCGCCTGGCGCAGATCTATAGCGAGAATCAGAGTCGGCCCTGCCCGCGCTGCGAGGCCAAAGCCGGATATTACGCGGGACGCTGCCTGCGCTGTTCCCATGAACTGGCGCCCGGGCACCCTAACAAAATGAGCGGGAAGTAAAAACATGGGACGTTTATTCGGGCGCGGCGGACAAGACAAAGACCAGACGAGCGATTCGCTGGCTTCGGCGGCGCGGACGGTGGAGAATATATTGGCGCAGATCGGCGTCGACGCGGCGGCGGCGCGCATGGATGTCGAGAGCGGCTACGGCTGGAATTTCCTGCGCGGTTCCGCCCTGATCGAAGTTTATCTGACGCCGGAGGAGCGCGGCTACTTGCAGGTACTGGCGCCGATCATGCACTTGCCGCCGAGCAATCTGCTGGCGCTGTATCGGCGGCTGCTGGAGCTTAATCTGGAGTTGACCAACGCCGCGCTGGGACTGCATGAAGACCTGGTCTATCTGTATCACGAGCGCCTGATGGAAGGACTGGACGCGAGTGAGGCGGATGTGATCATTCGGCGGCTGGCGCGGGTCGCGGACGAGCTGGATGACGCGCTGGTGGAGGAATTTGGGGGTCGGCTCTATGGGCAGGGATAGCAAGTGTCCAGACTGGATTACCGTCAAATCCTTACGAACCTGAAGGATTGCATTCTTCGTATACCATGTTTATCACTTCTTCTGCAGTGGCAAAGTAAGTGTCGAGATCGCTCATCGACAAACTATATGCCTCGCCACCGTGAGCGATTTGGTTTCTGTTTTTCTGAATGCTTTCCAAAGTCGAGTCAAGTTTGCTGTAGTCAAACTCTTCCCGGCTGTCAGGTCTATTCTCTCTGAAACTATTTACTATGTCCCTTACTCTTCTCATTGGAAACTCACGCGACAATTTCAACTGTTTGATTACAAAATCACTCAATGGTGGGTGTTCATTGCGGGTCTCGTAAAACTCCAAGAGTATAGTCCCTACTGAATACTCAATGTATCCTGATGTTCGCACACAGAGGTACCACACAAACTGAGATACTATAGGCTCGCCAACTTGCCCCGAGTTTTTCAAACGCCTAACTTCACCAATGAGACGCTGAAGGTCTTCTTGACGTTTTACAATCTCTGGATTCATTGCTACTCCACATCAGCGAACGCTTCTGTAGCCATTTGTATTCGGAGCCTTACCCTTTCCGGCGCAGATGTCGTATTAGAAATCAAGCCAAGAAACTCGTGATTGTCACGCAACGCAAGAAACTCGTCGCGAATTTCAGACATGATTTCACCCCGATCTTGACGGCGAGCAATTGCTATCATAATGGAGTCAAGCATCGCTGCATTGAGAGATTTGGTGGGTTTGAACGCGTCAGCACCAATCTTTTCAAGAATGCTCTCAACAGTAGTTTCAAAGAGCGGCACGATCTGCGCATTTGTGTAGCGCGAAAGACTTCGATTACACTTCATGAATTTATTGAGAAATCCCTTCATTGGCGAACGGTAGTCTTCGCTTTCGAAATATAATGCGATAAACCGAAGAATCAATTCTTCATCACGCTTGCGCTTATCGTCTTGCTCTTTGCCAAATAGTTGCCGCCAAGCTCTGTTATGGTTAAGTTCATGAAGAAGCATATTGAATTGGCCACCGTATATGGCCGCTCTAATCTCCTGCGAAGCAAGCGCAACCCCTCCAGTATTGAGCCTCTCAAATATGAAGTATTGACTAGTCGCCTCATTGTCTGGTTTATCTTGATGGATCACAGTTGACCGGATGAGTGAGTTATCAATCCGTCTCCGATCGACATCTGTAAGATCTTTATAAGTGAGGCCGTTAAATCTTGTTTCAAGACCCGTGAGCCTGAATTCCTTCTGCGAAGCCGGGAATGTTCCTTCGTAAAATGACCTCAATGACTGAAGTCTTTGTTGGCCGTCCACAACTAGTTGAATCTCACTGTCCTTCTCTCTATACAAGAACATTCCAGGCACCGGTAAGTCCAACAAGAGGGACTCGATAAACCTTGAAGCCCTTTTCTGATCCCAAACGAATTTCCGCTGATATTCTGGAATTCGGATATCTCCACTCTGCATGCGTCTAACGTATCCTGCAACATCGTAATCTATCCCGTAGCTAGAAACTGAATACTCTTTGATACCGACTGTCTCATCTGAATTGTCCTCATCAATTGTCTGTTCGTCAGCATTGTCCGGCATCGCTACCATTGTCTCGTCCAGAACCATCAGTTACTCCATCCCCAAAAGAAATGCAAAATGCGGAATTATTGTAAAGGAGTATCAATCGAAAAGTAATTGGTTTTTCTACGAATCCCATCGCCTACTACGCGACCCTATTCAACACCCACCTCACTATCTCACTCCAAGCGCCACCCTCCTGGACATCCCACATGTGCATCAACAGGGCGCGGTGCTGGCCGAATTGCGGCAACTGGGTCAGCCAGAAGTCGTCAATTTTATGCTCACTCTGATAGCCGGCCATGAAGGCGTCGCGAAAGGCCCGGCGGCGCTCATGCGGTTGATCAGACAGCTCCATCAGCGCGCGCGAGACATCGGCGATGTACCAGTGGTAATTCGGCTCGTCGAAGTCGATGGCTCGGGCGGTCGACCCGTCCCAAATGACATTGCCGGGTCGATAGTCGCCGTGGATCAGCCCGTAGTCATGGCCCGGCAGGCTGTTCATGTAGTCCGTCAACTCAGCGTAGACGCGCTGCAACTCCGGAGATGACGCGCGTGCGGTCGGTTCGATGTTTTCCCAGAAGCGCTGAACGCTGGGGAACTGGTATTCGTTAGCGGGATCCGGCTGATAGCGGCGCAAAGCGGCGTGCAGCTTGCCAAGCGACTGACCCCAGGCTTCGTACACGGACAAGTCAAACATGTGGCGCGTCATATCCCGGCCCGGCGCTTCCCGTTGCGCTGCGGCGTAGTAGCCGCCTTCGAGAAGCTCGATGTAGCGTCCGCTCACTGACGGCGCCGGCATGCCCACCGGCACATCGTTATCCGCCAGGAAGCGCAGAAATCGCAAAACCTGTCGCGCTTTGGGCAGCGGATGCAGGACCGGGTGGCAGACGCGCAGGTAGTAGCCGCGCCCTTCGGCCTCGAAGCGGAAGACGATATTGTAATCTTGGCTGATCGGGCGCAGCGATGCGGGATCGCCGTTCCAGCGCTCGCGCACCAGGTCCGGGACTGTCCGATGATCGAAGTTGTCGCGTTTGATTTGCCAGGCAGTGGGCAAATAGACCTCTGGTTTCCATGCCAATACATAAAGGACGTCAACAAACGCGCGCCTCGTACCGCAATCGGTGATTGGATTCTCGTGAATTCGAGGGGGGCTAAACTAACAAGTACTCTTCCTGGCTGCAGACGCGCAAGGTGCCCGCCAATTCGTGGCCGAGAAAATGAGTCTGCCCGTCGACCAACAATTGCAGCGGTCCCTTGAATGGAGCGCGCATCACCAGACGGAACTTCGTGCCCGGCTCAATCTGCATTTCGCTGAAATACCGCAGTTTGTGCTCGTCGTGGGTATGGACTCTACTGATCACGTAGTCGCGGTTGACCTCGACTTCCGGGAGCGGATAGTCGATGACAGCGGGCATGATGCCGTCCGCGCTCGGGATGGGTTCGCCGTGCGGACAGCGCTTGGGATAGCCGCTCATCTCTTCCATCTTGTCAACCAGGATATCGCTGACAACCAATCCCAGATCATCGGCATCGTCATGCACTTCGTGCCAGCCGAATCCCATGATATCCACCAGGAAGCGTTCCACCAAGCGGTGGCGCCGAATATTGGCGAGCGCTTCCCGCTCGCCGGCTGCGGTGAGCCGAATGCCTCGATAGGGTTCGTGTTCCAGGAAGCCCGCGTGTTTGAGGCGCTGTACCATTCTTGTGACCGCGGGGGCGGAAACATTCAGTTCATCAGCTAAAGCGGAGGTAGATACGAAGGGGGTTTCCGGCTGATAGCAAGCGATGCGATAAGCTTCGGCCAGATATTCCTGCATGGATTCGGTCGCGGTCATCCTTGCCTCAATCTACGGCCGCAACGAGACGATTTCTCGTCTCAAATATAACCGAGGTACTCGCAAATTCGCAAGCGTTAACTCATTGTTTAGCCGACGTTAAGTAAGATTCTAATGCAGAACGACCCATTGTCAACTGCATTTGCTGCCAGGATTCCTTATGAGATCCGACATTGAAGATCATGGCTGGAAGCCGAGTGCTGCAAGAAGACGATCCAACTGATCCAGCATATGGGCTTCCGAAGCGTCGTTGAGCAGTGTGTAGTCGGCGATAGCGATGGGTCCCCCTTTTTCCAGCGTATCTATCTCCCGCAGGTCGCGTTCGGCCGCCTCCACGGGCGTCAATGGGCGGACGGCGCGCGACGCCAGCCGCTGATAGCGCAAATGACGCGGCGCGACTACCGCCGCCAGAATTGTCGGCGCGGCCAGGTGCTGACGCAGATAGGTATACTCGCTCATGCTATACAGGCCGTCAACTACGATACAAAGATGGTAATCCAGCGCCGCTTGCAACTTGGGCAGCGCCAAGCTCGCCATGGCGGACATGCCGTGTCGAGCGCGCAGTTCCTCGCGAACGTCCCGCTCGTTCACTGGATTGACCTCGAGCCCGCGCCGACGCACCTCATCGACGACAGCAGCCCCAAAGCGTAACGTGAAGAATCCCCTGGCATGCAAGTGTTGCGCGCATAGAGTTTTGCCGGCGCCGGGCATGCCCACCAGGGCCAAAGCGCCGCGCCGATTGCCTTCAGTATTCAAGTGACTCCTTACACTGGTGTCATTTGACGGATCGCGAGCAGATTGTAGCCCGAAATTGCGTACGATTGCACTGTGAGAAAGGTCGCAATAGACTGATCCCTTGCAATCCGCAAATGAAGAAGTAGCCGCCTCTTAAGTGTAAGAGTTGACAGAATCGATTGGGAGAGAATCTTATGCCTAGTTGCCACAGCTGTGAGCGAATTATCGATCGCGACAAGGGTAATGCACCCCTTTGGGATAGCATTTATCGCGGCGGCCATTGGGATCTGGTACATGCCTACAATACGTCGTGGCTGGGATGGCTTGTGCTGGTGCTGCGCCGCCATGTCGAAGCCATCGCCGACTTGAACCCAGGGGAAGCGCAAGAACTTGGCGCCCTGCTGCAGCAGGTATCGCAGGCATTGAAGAAACAGACCGGCTGCAGCAAGACCTATGTCATGCAATTTGCCGAATCCGCCAGCCACCCGCATGTCCATTTTCATGTCGTGCCGCGTATGCCCGGGCAAGCGCCGGAAGACATCAGCTATAAAGTTCTGCGTCATCTTGGTGTACCCTTGAACGAGCGTCCCAGCGAAATCGAGTTGAATGCCTTTGCTCATGCGCTGCGCGGACATCTTGCAGAACCGCCAGAGTGAGCCCCGCTATCCGCATTATTAGTCGCCGCAGAGCGAGATGATCGAACGGGAACATGCTTTCCGAAACGCCAACGGCATCGCGATTTTCTATCGTGAATGGCTGCCGGATGCTGGCAAGGTTCGCGGCATTGTGCTTATTGTACACGGACTAGGAGAGCATAGCGGTCGTTATCGTCACGTCGCCGCCGCCTTGACCGAGGCCGGATTCCTCTGCTTCGGGATAGATCAGCTGGGACATGGCAAAAGTGGCGGCGCGCGCGTTTACATCCCCGATTTACGACTGGCGGTGGACGACTTGCGCCAGCTCGTCGAGATCGTGACCCGGCAATACGCGCAAGAGCCGGTTTTATTGTTCGGGCACAGCATGGGCTCGCTGACAGGTCTGGAATTTGCCCTGCACTATCCCGATCGCCTTTGTGGAATCGCTCTGAGCGGCGCTGCCGTCAACTGCGAAGAGACGCGGCCGGCCTGGCTGATGAAGCTCTGTCTCTTCGCAGCTTCCTACGTACCCAGGCTTCGGCTTTCTCCGCCGACATTGCCGCGCGTCCTTACCCACGAGGACGAGATCCTCAAGGAATGGTGGGAGGACCCCCTTATCGACCGCGGTATGTGGCGTGTCGGGACCTCGGCAGCGCTCGTGCTGTCATCGCGTCGGATCCGCCAGTCCGCGCATCAACTGACCTTGCCTATCCTCGCCTTGCACGGTTCCGATGACCACCTGGTGCCTGCATCGGGGGCGCTATTCCTGCGGCAACATGCCGCCTCGGCCGACGTCAGCGTCAAGATATACGAGGGTATGCGACACGAACTTGTCAACGAGACCTGTCGCGAAGACGTGATCCAAACCCTGACTCACTGGATGCTGGAGCGGGTTGCGGCTCCCGTTTGCGTGTTATAGCGCCCTTTGGTATCTTTGTATTATGGTCGGTCGCCATTCGACAATTGCTGCCCTCCGAAGCCGGCGACAATCCGGCGCCGTTTTTGCCGCAAGCGTAGAGGATTTCCATGCCAATCAAGCTGCATGTGAACAATGTCTCGCTGAGTTTCGGCGGTATCAAAGCCTTGCAGGATATTGATTTCCAGGTAGAGGCCGGCGAGATCTACGCAGTCATCGGACCCAATGGCGCCGGAAAAACGAGCCTGATCAACAGCATTAATGGCTTCTATGCGCCGCAGCAGGGCCGGATAATTTTTGACGGGCGCGACATGACGCATATCCCACCCTACAAGCGCGCTAAATTGGGCATTTCCCGCACGTTTCAAAACATCGCCTTGTACACCAATGCCACCGTGCTGGATAACCTGATGGCGGCGCGGCATATCCATATGAAATCCAACATGCTGACGGGAGCCCTGTTTTGGGGTCCGGCACAGAAAGAAGAGATCGCGCATCGCAGGCTGGTTGAGGAGATCATCGATTTTCTGGAATTGGAACACATCCGCAAGTCGATCGTCGGCACGCTAAGTTACGGTTTGCGGAAGCGGGTCGAACTGGGCCGCGCCCTGGCGCTGGAGCCGTCGCTGCTTCTCCTGGATGAGCCGATGGCTGGCATGAATATCGAGGAGAAGGAAGATATGGCGCGCTATATCCTCGATATTCATGAATTGCAGGGAACGACCATTGTGCTGATTGAACACGATATCGGTCTGGTGATGGATATCTCGCACCATATCGCCGTGATCGACTTTGGACTCAAAATCGGCGAAGGCAGTCCCGATGAAATAAGGAAAAACGAAGCGGTAATCGCGGCCTACCTAGGCGAAGGAGAGCGCTAGCGATGGCGGTAGCCAATGCCGGTGAGCGCATCCCCTTCCGCGAGGCGGGACCGGGGAAGATCTACACCTCGCGCTTAAAAAGCGAGATTCGGCCTGTCTTGCCCGAGGCGGATACACTTTCCAAGAACTTTCTGCTGCGGGTGAGAGAACTCGGGGATGCGGTCGCGCAGCGCAAGAAACGCGTTGGCATCTGGCAGGAGTACACCTGGAACGAAGTCTACGAGCACGTTGTCAACTTCGGCATGGGCTTGATCAAGCTAGGATTACAGCGCGGCGATACGCTGGTCATCATCGGCGAAAACGATCCAGAGATGTACTGGTCACAGATCGCCGCTCATGCCTTGCACTGCAAGACCTGCTGCGTTTTCAGCGACGCTAGCCCGCAAGATATCCTCTACGTCATCCGTTCGACGGACGCCACTGTTGTCTGCGCTCGCGATCAAGAACAGGTCGACAAACTGCTGGAAATTCGAGAGGCGGTTCCGCAGATTCTCAAGGTCGTATACTGGGATGATCGTGGCATGTGGGCCTATGCCGATGAGTGGCTGGCCAGCTATCCGGCAATTCAGGCGATCGGGATGGACTTTCGCCAGGATGAGCCGGACATGTTCGACGCTTTGGCGCGCGCAACGGTCACGACGGACACGATCATATTGAGCATGACCTCCGGCACGACCAGCCTGCCTAAATTCGCCGAGGTGACGCATTACCAGCTTGTTTATGGTCACGCCCTGAACTTCAAATACGTTGACAGCCGACAATCGGACAACTGGCTATCCTTCAGCCCCATGGCCTGGCTCGCGGAGCAAGCCTTCGGTTTCACGTCGCATCTCATAACCGGCGTGCAGGTCAACTTTCCCGAAGGGCCGGAAACAGTGCCCACGGATCTGCGCGAGATCGCTCCGGCGGGGCTGCTGTTTCCCAGCCGCGTTTGGGAAAACCTGGCGCGCGCCGTGCAGTTCCGCATCGGCGACAGCACCTTGTTGAACCGCCTGATGTATCGGGCATTCATGCCAATCGCCTATCGCGCTATTGATCACGAAGATGCCAAACGTCCCATCCCGGCCCATCTGCGCTTGTTGCGCTGGCTGGGTGAATACGCCATCTTCGAGCCCTTGCGCGACAAACTGGGTTTGACGCGGGCCCGCAATGTACTGACGGCCGGCGCCATGCTCAGTAGCGACATCATCCGTTTCTTCCGCGCCATCGGCATTGAGCTGCGTCAGTTTTACGGTTCGACCGAGACCTTTGGCACCGTTCACTTGCGCGGAGACGTGCGCTTCGAGACCGTCGGCGTGATCGTGCCCGGCGTAGAGATCAAAATCGCGGAGAATCAGGAGATCTTGATCCGAACAAAAGCCCGCTTCAAAGGCTATTACAAACAGCCGGAAAAAACCGGCGAAGCGCTGGATAAGGAAGGCTGGTACCACACCGGGGACGCCGGTCACATGGACGAGAAGACCGGTCATCTAATCTATTTGGAGCGCGTGAAGGACTTGATTGAATTGTCGACTGGCGAAAAATTCAGTCCGCAATATATCGAGGGGCGGGTCAAGTTCAGTCCATATGTGCAAGATATGATGACCATCGGCGGCGCCGATATGGACTTCGTCTCGGCGATCATCGTCATTGATTTCCAGAACGTCTCGCGCTGGGCGGAAAAACGCGGTATCGCCTTTACGACCTATGTCGATTTGTCCCAGCGGCCGGAGGTGCACGAAATCATCCGCGGGGAGCTGCGGCAGGTCAACGAGTCGCTGCCCCCCTATTCACAGGTCAAGCGCTTTGTGATTTTGCATAAGGAATTCGATGCCGACGAAGCCGAGTTGACGCGCACGCGCAAGCTGCGCCGGGGCGCGCTGCATGAAAAATACCATGATCTGCTGGAAGCCATATATGGCGATGCGCGTCAAGTGCAGGTGCGCGCGGAGGTCAAGTACCGCGATGGACGCACGGGCACCATCGAGACGGAATTACTTGTCGCCGATGTTTGAGCTGCCATGATTGCCGGATAATGGCGCAAGAGAGGTATACGCGAGTGGAAGAATTCTTCAATCGCTATAAAAAAGAATTGACCTGGCTTTTTTATGCCATTGCGGCCGTGCTGGTTTTTCTCTTTCTGCGGGATCAACTGGCGGATAAAAAAGCTTCGCGCATCGTGCAGACGTTGATCTCCGGCGTGCTGGTCGGGGGCATCTACGGCTTGGTGGCGCTGGGAATCGTCGTCATCAACAAGGCCTCCGGCGTCTTCAATTTCGCCCATGGCTGGATGATGGTCGTGGGCGGCATGATCTTTTGGAGCTTTTTCACAGTAGCCGAAATCTCTGTGGCGGGAGCCGCGCTTCTGTCGACAGCCACCATGTTTATGATTATGACAGCAGTGAGCGTACGCAGCTTGCTGGAGCCACGCAATCTTTTGATCGCTGCGGGAGGCGCTCTGGCCTTGACGATTCTGTTGACCGTCGGCGGCATCGAGTGGAAATGGTTGCATGCGATCGTGGGCACTTTCGCCGGCGCTATCTTGACCGGCCTTATCGTCGAGCGCTTCACCATACGACCCTTAATCGGGCAGCCGCTCTTCACCGCCGTTCTGATGACCTTGGCCATCGCGGAAGTCCTGCACGGCGTGACGCAGATCGCCTGGGGCACGGTCGAATTGAACCTGCCAATCTTCGTCAATCCGCAGACCAACCGCCGATTTAGCGTCATTCGCCTGGACGGCTTAAAGGACATGCTCGGCGGCGTGACAATTGTCAGGGTTGAGTTGGTGATTGCCTTCGTCTTGGCGATTGTCGCCTTTGTCGGCTTCATCGCGTTCTTCCGCTACACCAGCGTCGGACTAGCAATGCGCGCCACATCGGAAGATCAGCAGTTGGCGCAGTCTGTCGGTCTGCGCGTCCGCGTGATTCTGGCGATCACCTGGGCGGTGGCAGCTTTCCTGGCCAGCATCGCCGGCGTCTTGCAAGGCGGCGCTGTCGGCTTGTCGCTGAATATCAGCTTTGTCGCGCTGCGCGTCTTCCCCGCGGTGCTTTTGGGCGGCCTGGAATCTATCGGTGGCGCGTTTGTCGGCGGGATTATCATCGGCATCGTCGAGCAGTTTGGCACTTTCCTGAATTCCTCGCAGCAAGTCGGTACGGACCTGGCGCCGTATGTTGTGCTGATGCTGGTCTTGGTGATCCGGCCGGACGGGCTCTTCGGCGAAAAACGTATTGAGCGCATTTAGAGTTTTCTTACTGCATTTCAGAGGTAGCGATGGCAAACATTCACCCGGCGGGCGTCTTTGATACGACATATGAAGAAGACATGTCGGTCGACCGCACCACGCGCGACAAGCTTTGGAAGAATCTGGCCTTTGTCGCCTTGCTGCTGGTTCCTTTTCTGTCGGTATCGGGTCCATTGGGGCTGGGATTGATCAGTGATCAATACGTCGGCTTGATCGCGCGCATCGCCATCTTTGTCATCGCCGTTCAGGGCCTTAACATTCTGGTCGGTTACACCGGGCAAATATCGCTCGGTCATGCCGCGTTCATGGCCATTGGCGCCTATGGCTCGGCAATACTGGCGCGGGAGTTGGGCTTCAGCTTTTGGACCGCGCTGCCGGTCAGCGCGCTGTTGACCGGCGTGATCGGTCTCTTTTTCGGATTGCCCTCTTTGCGCGTCAAAGGCTTTTACCTGGCCATGGCTACCCTGGCAGCCCAATTCATTATCCCCTGGGTGCTGCGCTATCCGCTGGAGGACATGACCGGCGGTTCGCGTCCGTTGAATGTCCCGGCGCCCTTGATCGGACCTTTTGGCAGCTATGCCGACGACCAGCTTGACGATTCGACGCCGCTTGTTTTTCAGGCGGGCGATCCCTATTTGGTAGACGTGATTTCTGTTGACCTCAGGCGGGCTGAAGGCCCCCAACCCGTCATCGAATTGCGTAATCCTGGCGGAGACATAGTGCCGGCCGGCGACTTTAATATGACGGTGTTCACGGACGCCGAAGGCGCGATAACGGGATTCTCGTACATTGCCACAAAGGCTGGCGAGTACGCCATCACTGCGACGATTGAGGATGGCGCCGCCTTCCGCGCCCGGGCGCGGCGCGGCAAGGCGCTCAGCTTCGCCACCGAATCGGCCATGTACTATATCATCGTGCCCCTTTCTGTGCTCTTGATGTTCCTCGCGCGCAACATCGCGCGAACGCGAACCGGGCGCGCGTTCATTTCTGTGCGGGACAACGACCTGGCCGCGGAACTATTGGGCATCAATGTTTTCGGCTACAAGTTGCGCGCCTTTTTCTTGAGCGCTGTCTACGCGGGCATAGCCGGCTGTTTGCTGGCATTCGAGCGCAACAGCTTGTCCCTGGATATGTTCAGGCTGGATATCTCGATCGAAATGCTGGCTATGCTGATTATCGGCGGCGCCGGATATCCCTTGGGCGCGTTGTTCGGCGTGACATTCATCCGCGTCTTGCAGGAAGCCGCTATTCCCGCGCTTCGGCCGCGGCTGCTGGATATCCTGCCGGACTTGTTCCCCTTCATTGAAGTCGTCAACATCACCAGCGCCATCAACCCGATACTCTTTGGAGGGGCGCTTATCGTCTTTCTCGTGCTTGAACCGCGCGGTATCGCCCACCGCTGGGAGGTATTGAAGGTCGCCTGGAAGATCAGGCCCTACGCCTATTAACCGCGCGCCGCCGCCAGTCCTGCGGTGATTTATCGCGATTAGCAAGGTGTAGCGGCGGACATTCAGGGCAATCGCTTCAAAATCAGTTTCCCAAACCAACTGAATGAAACCTGAAATCTAATCACAGAGACACATTAAGTAGTTCCAAGTAAGTCATGCGAAGAAGTG
>JAPOOU010000190.1 GCA_026713245.1 Chloroflexota bacterium | reverse complement strand
GGGGGGGGGCCCCCCCCCCCCCCCTGTATGCATACTCTATCTATACTGTTGCTCAAAAAGGGGGCAAAATGAGGGCATCTTCCCAGCATTTGAGGACAAATTTGCGCCACCATAATGAGCGCAAGCGCGCCTTTTCACCGGAATCTCAGCGCCCTCGGTGCTTAAAATCCTTCGTGGGCTTTGTGTCTTTGCGGTTGTCCGCCTCCAATCCCCGGCAATTGGCAAATTCATCCGCGCAGGTCTATCATTACGCTAAGCAAAATATTCAGGAGAACTGCCCATGATCCCGCTCGCCCAACCCGGACCCATGACCGAAGACGAACGCTTCATGTTCGAGTGCTACGGCTACCTCATCATTGAAGACGTCCTCACGCAGACCGAAATCGACGAAGCGCTCGCCGCTTCACAACGCGTCCATGCCGAGACAACGGAGGTCTTCAGCCCGCTCGGCAACGCCTATGAAGAGGAACCCGCCCTGGCCCGGCTGATTGATCACCCGGCCGTTATGCACAAAGTGCGCGGGCTCTACGGCGACAAATTCGTTATGCAATCGGGCTGGTGCGCCCGGCTTGTAGCCAATGGCAGCATCGTCGGCTGGCACCAGGACGGCTCCGGCGCCTATGGTTTCGAGAAAGTCGCGCATCCCGTGCCGCTGCTGCAACTGCGCGCCAGCTTCAACTTGACCGACCAATCGCGCGAGTACATGGGCAATATGATGTTGATCCCCGGCAGCCACCGCTGCCCTTACCCGCTGCCCCAGGACAAGCGCAGAGAGGTGCAGGTCTCGCCCATCCAGCACAATGTCCTCTGCAAGGCGGGCACGATGCTGCTCTTCCATAACGGCGTCTGGCACTCGCCCATGCCCAATGACGAGGACTTCGACCGCTACAACATGCACTATATCTACAGCCCGCCCTGGATGCGCCGCGCCGATCGCTTCGTCTCCGATAGCGCGTTTATGGCGGAGCAGCCGCCGCTGCGCCGCGCCATCATGGGCGACTACGAGCGGCCCGACGCGCCCTTCGCCGGCGGCGTCCCGGAGATCCCCTTCGAGGATTGAGCCATGCCCCTCGACATCCTGACCATCGGCGAAGCGCTGGTCGAAGTCATGCGAACGGACATCAACCAGCCGCTCGACCAGCCCAGTCCCTTCACCGGTCCCTATCCCAGTGGCGCGCCCTTCATCTTCGCCGTGCAAGCCGCCCGCCTGGGCATGAAGACCGCCGCCATCGGCGCAGTCGGCGCGGACGCCTTTGGCGATTGCCTGCGCGATCAATTGATTGCCGACGGCGTTTCCGTCAGGGGCTTGAAGCGCATCGCCGATCAACCGACCGGCATCGCCTTCGTTGCTTATAAGGCCGACGGCTCGCGCGATTTCGTCTTCAGTCTGGGCGCCGGCGGGCATCTGTCGACCGATATGCTGAGTGCTGATCTGTTTGAAGGACTGCGCTGCTTCCACCTGATGGGCTCGACGCTCTCGATGAGCCAGAGCGCGCTTGAGGTCTGCCGGCGGGCGCTGGAAATGGCGCGGGCCGCGGGCGCGATGATCAGCTTTGATCCTAACCTGCGCCCGGAAATGCTGTCGCCCGATCAGGCGCGAGTCGCTTTCGCGCCCTTCATCGCCGCCGCCGATATCCTCTTCCCGACGGAAGAGGAATTGCTCCAGCTCACGCCGGCCGGCGCGCTCGATGAAGCCATCAATCACTTGCTGGCGGAGCGACCGAGGCGCGTCATCGCCGTCACCCGCGGCGCGGAAGGCTGCAGTGTCTACAGCGCCGACGGTCGCATTGACGCCAACGGCTTCCCGGCCGAGGAGATCGATCCCACCGGCGCCGGCGACTGCTTCGATGCCGGCTTCATCAGCGCGCTATTGGAGGGCAAGACCCTGGCCGAAGCCGCTCAACTGGGCAATGCCTGCGGCGCGCTCACGGTCAGCGCCAAAGGTCCCATGGCCGGCGCCCGACAACGCGACGACGTGGAGCGTTTCATCCGAGGCGACTAATTTCTTGGAGGCGCGATCACATAGACTCCCCTTCCCTCTTTATCGCGGCAAGGGGCCGGGGTCAGCGATGTTCCTGAAAGAGATTACGCGTCTTCAGGCCGCTTTCGATCCGCCAATTGAGCATCCGCTCCAGCAGCGACCGCTTGACATCGGCCAGCGCCGCGTCATCCCAGAGATTGTCCAGCTCGCCGGGATCCGCAGCCAAGTCAAATAGCTGCCCATAATCCTGATCCAGAAAATGCACCAGCTTCCAGCGCTCGCTCCGAACCATGGTCATGTACGGTCCGTGGTAGACGCCGTCGGGCGGATGCTCGGCATAGACGAATTCGCGCCCTTGCCAAGCCTCGCCATGCAGGGCCGGCAGCAGCGAGATGGTCTGCGCATCCTCGCGCGGCGTCAGGCCGGCCAACTCCAGTATCGTCTGCCCGATGTCCATCCACTGGCAAAGCGCATCCACCCGCGCCCCGCCAGGGAAGCGCCCCGGCGCCCAGAAGATCGCCGGCACGCGCGTGATGATGTCGTACATCGTCCACTTCTGGATATGACCGTGATCGCCCAGGCAATCGCCGTGATCGCTGGTGAAGATCACCACGCTGTTTTCCAGGTAACCCTGCGCTTCCAGCGCCTCCATGATCTGCCCGACTTGCTTGTCGATCATGCTCACGTTGGCGGCGTAATAGGCGCGCAGGCGCTGTAATTGCGCCCGCGTCGGCTGCTCCAGATGCACGACCGAGTCGTGATCGACCGCCATATTGTGCGCCCGCAATTGCCGGAACGGCGGCGGCTGTCCCTTCAGTTCCCGTTCCGTCACTTGTGGCAGCGGCAGGTCGTGGTCAATGTACTCGGCGGCAGTGTCGGGACTGGGATCGTAGGGCGGGTGCGGGCCGGGGAAGCCGATCTGCAAGAAGAGAGGCTCGCATTTGGGATAGCTGCGCAGCCACCACTGCGCCAGCCCGCCCACGAAGTTGTCCGATTGCGTATCGGCGGGCAAGTCCCAGGTGAAAGCGCCCATGCGCTCGCGATAGTCGTCTCGCTGTCGGTACAGTTCCCGCTGCTGCTTGACCAGGCCGCGCGCCGCCAGCGCTTTGTCCCATTCATCGAGGTAATAGCGCCCTTCCAAATAGCGGTCTTTGTTCTCCACCACGAAGCGCTGGTGGAAGCCCAGCGGCGTTTCAAAGGGCTGCGTGTGCATCTTGCCGATGTTGACGCAGTGATAGCCGGCTTCGTTCAAATCCTCTACCCAGGAGCGCGTCCAGCGATCGGCGTTGCGCATGATGCCGGTGACGTGGGGGTAATAACCGGTGAAAAGGCTGGCGCGCGCCGGCGCGCAGGAGGGCGCGGTGATATGACAATTGTCGAAGCTTACGCCTTCCCGCACCAGCCGGTCGAGATTGGGCGTATCCATGTAGGGGAAGCCCAGCGCGTTGATGGTGTCGTAGCGCTGCTGGTCGGTGATGATCAGAATGATATTAGGTGCTTGGCTCATGTTATCCATCCGTGCTTGGTCCAGTTTGTAAATACTTGGGATTGTCCACCAGCGCCGGCTGACCATCGCGCATGACAACCAGCTTACGAAAGCCGTCGCGCTCGATCGTGCCATAATCATGGCCGGCGCGCGCTTCCCAGACCGAAAAGAAGACAAAGTCCTCGTCGCCGATGTTGACCGTGCGATGCGCCCAGTAGGGCGGCACGTAAGCCGCGCTGCCGGCGATCATCTCGATCTCGCTGGTCCGGCCGCTATCCGTCTGCAGCAGCAGGTAACCGCGCCCGGACAAGCCAAAATAGACCTCGCCCTGTTCGCGCCGCGCGTGATAGTGCCCTTTGGTCATGTGATACTCAGCTCCGATGCGCCCGGGCAGAATGCGCGTCGTACAGTGCGGGATCTGCCCTTCTTCTTCCGGCAGTTCGACGCCTTGCACTTCGTAGATCAGGCGGTCGCCGTCTTCCGACAATAAGCGCGCCGCTTCATTCCTGTCCGCGTACATCAGGTTCATGTCGCTAAGCCTGCGGCGCAGGATCTTGCGCTGCGGGGACAATTCGCCCGTCGCAAAGTCAATTTCAGTTTTGAAAGGCTCGATCATGTTCATACCTTCTCCCGCCGCTGGCGCGCCGGGCGATGCGTCGCAGCAGCTTCAGCCAGTTTCTCAAAGATCCCGTCGCTTACGTTTGTCGCAAATACTTCGGCGATCACTTCCGTCCAGCCGTGCAAGAAGTAATTCCAGCCGTCTTCGATCGTCAGATCGCGCTCTTCAGCTTGCGCCCGGGCTTGCCTCATGAATCGACGTTCGCCGCGGTAATTCAACTCCCAGGCCAATCCGCCTTGCGGGAAGCGCGCGGCATCGGTAATCGGCGAGCCCGGGCGGTCTTTACCCATGCCGGTAGCGTTGATCACCAGCGATCCCGCCGGCAGTTCGCTCAAGAGCGCGTCGTTCTCGACGGCGTCGCTGTGGAGAAAATAGTCGAATTGAATCCCCGTATGCAGCTTGTCGTGGATGCGGCGAATAGCGTCCAGCCGCCCCGGAACGATGTCAACGAGCAGGAACCGTCGCGGGTGCGCGGCAATGCGCGAGCGTTCTGCCATGCAAACGCTTATCGCGGTGGCGGCGCCCCCCGCCCCCAGGCACAGCACATCGCTCCGACCGCCTTGCCAATGATCCGGGGGTACAAAATGATCCAAGGCCATACCGGATGAGATCGTATCCTTGGCGAATCCGTGCAGAAGACCGCCGACTTTTGCGATACAGGATACTTCGTCACAAATATGGGCGTGGGGATCGAGGAATTCAAACATGTCGCGACAGGCTTGCAAGAGGTCAATTTTATGCGCCGTCACCAGCGCCCCCCGCACTGAGGGATCGTCCCGTATTGCCCTTACGATACGGGAATAACTGGCTGCCGGGGCGTTCAAGGGGATATCGCATCCTTTTATTTGAGCGTTCAAGCCGAGGATTTTCGCCCATTCCGGAAAGATC
Organism: Chloroflexota bacterium; assembly: GCA_026713245.1. Classification (GTDB taxonomy): domain Bacteria; phylum Chloroflexota; class Anaerolineae; order Aggregatilineales; family Phototrophicaceae; genus UBA6055. The sequence goes on along the minus strand of JAPOOU010000190.1, from coordinate 1,936 downwards.
TTCATGATCGATGACTGCCCGGTGCTGACGCCGACAAATATGAAAGTCTCACTTGGCATGGATATAGCGTTCTGTAGCCGGCTTCACAGCGCGGCAATCTCTTCATAGACCGGCGCCAGGGATTCGTAAAGCAGGTTGAAGACCGGCAGCATTTTGTCGTAGGTCGCTTGCGCTCCCCTGTCTGGTGCGACTGTGACGGCGACGTCATTCATGGCCTCGATCATGGAAAAGTCCGGGTACAAGCCGACGCCGACGCCGCCGACCAGCGCCGCGCCCATCGAGGTCGCCTCTTCCAATATCGCCAGGCGTTGTACAGGCATGCCATATACATCTGCCATGATCTGATTCCAGATGCGTCCGCTGGCCCCGCCACCGATCAGCCGCATCGCCTCAATCTGTGTACCCTGATCACGAAAGGCATCGAGGATGATTCTCAAGTTCATGGTCACGCCCTCCAGGACCGCGCGATACATATGCGCGCGCGTATGGCGGATCGTCAAACCAACAAAAGCGCCGCGCGCATGGGGGTTCCAGCGCGGACTGCGTTCGCCCATAAGATACGGCAGAAAGAACAGTCCATCAGCGCCCGGAGCGACTTGCGCGACTTCCAGGTTGATAAGCTCGTAAGGGCTGATGCCGAGGCGTTCGGCGGTTTCTTTTTCAAAGAGCGAAAGCTGATCGCGCGTCCACTGATACGATGCGCCGGCAGCTTGCATGGTGCCTGTTGGCATGAACTTATCCGGGACCACATGCGCGAAGGTGAAGGTACGATAGTCAGGATCGTAGACTGGAGCTGCCGCAGAGACGGCGATCCACGATGACGAGCCGACATAATTGTAGGCGGAGCCGGCTTCAATGACGCCGGCGCCGGCGGCCGCGCAAGCGCCATCGCCGCCGCCGATGACGACCGGCGTCCCCGCAGCTACGCCGATGTCTTCAGCAATTTCGGCGCGGACCTCGCCGACGACATCAATCGATTGCCGTATATCCGGCAAGACATCAACCGGCAGATCGACCGCGTCCAGTATCATCGCGGACCAAGCGCCGCAGTCCAGGTCATAGAGATTCATGCTCGACGCATCCGAGGGATCAGTCACGAAATTGCCCGTCAGCCGCGCGACGATGGCGTCCTTGGCATGGACGAACTTGTGAGTTTCTCGGAAAATGTCCGGCTGATGATCGCGCAACCAAAGGACTTTAGCCAGCGAGTATGACGAACTGAGACGATGGCCTGTGATATGGTAAACGTCCTCGAAGGAAACCCGCTCGCCGATCCAACGTGCTTGATCAAGCGCGCGCTGATCGGCCCAGATGATGGCGTTGCGCAGGGGACGCGCGTCTTTATCAAGGGGAACCGCGCCCATCATCTGCCCGCTAAAGGTGATGCAAGCGATGTCATCTTTCCTGACGCCTGTCTCGCTCAAGAGGCGTCGCGTCGACAGGCAGACCGCGTCCCACCAATCCGCCGGGTTTTGTTCCGCCCAGCCGGTGTGGGCGTATTCGGTAGCATAAGCATGGAATGAGGCGCCGACCAATTTACCCTCACGGTCGTAGAGCGTTGCTTTGTTGCCGGTAGTTCCCAGATCATGCGCAACGATATAATTTAGCATAAGACTTAGAGGAGAGTGATTATCCCGCGATTCATTCGAGCATACAGAATTGGCGCAAAAAATGCCAGTTTATTGACCTCCTGACCAGGCCAATCGCTTCAAATTACAAATCCCTGGCAAAGCCCGCAAGATTCTAAGCACCGAGGCTGTAGCGGTCCTATGAAACTGGACACACTTTCGCCAGAATTTTGGTAGGGTTTTGGTTTGTGGAAGAGAAATGCTGGACAGGACCGGCGTGCTTGCAGGAGAGCAGGGAGGAGACTGACAGCAGGCGGCATATCCGCCGAGCTTACTGTGGCAGGTCTGGTTTGATTGCTGTTTGAACT
>JAPOOU010000101.1 GCA_026713245.1 Chloroflexota bacterium | reverse complement strand
CCTGGGGCATCGAGCTGCCGCCGGAACTGCTCGAGGCCGCCGATTTGAGCCTGTTTACGGAACGTGCAGAGTTCCAGAGCGAGCGAGCCGCCCTGTTATGGCAGCGCATGTTCGAGATTGAACCGCTGGATGTGCGCAAGGACGCCGACCGCGAATTCATCGACAGCATCCGCTGTACGCCGGAGATGATCGCCGAACAGCAAGCCGAGCTGGACGCGGAAAGCTAGACGCCGGCGTCAAGTTCGCTGCCGACAAACGAAAACTGACGGGGCGCTTATCGCTGAGCGCCTCTACAGGCGCCCGCCGCCGGGCAAGGTTGGCAGTCGTCATATGGCCGCGAAGGAGAATGCGTCGTGCCTCTGAGAGACAAACATGACCAAACCAAGACCTATGACGATATTCTCAACGCCGGTCCGCCGCTGAACCAATTGGCCAAGGAATTTGTCACGCCAACCGAGCTCTTCTTCGTGCGCAATCACGCCAGCATTCCCGCCGTTGACCTGAGCAACTATCGCCTGGCTGTCAATGGCTTGGTCACCCGCGAGCTTTCGCTGACGCTGAATGAAATCAAGAGCAACTTCGAGCGCCAGACCTTGACCGCAACCTTGCAATGCGCCGGCAATCGGCGCAAAGAATTGGTTGATTACAAACCCATCGACGATCAACTCGCCTGGGGCATTGAAGCCATCGGCACCGCTACCTGGACGGGTGTCCGCCTGGGCGACATTCTCAAGGCAGCCGGCGTCGCCAGCGACAAGGCGGCGCATATCGGCTTCCTGGGTTTGGACGGCATCATGCGCGACGGCGAGCGTTCCGCTTATGGCAGTTCGATCCCGCTGGACAAGGCGCTGGCCTGCGAAGTCCTGCTCGCATACCAGATGAACGGACATGATCTGCCCCTGGCGCATGGCAGCCCTTTGCGCACGATCGTGCCGGGCTATATCGGCGCCCGCAGCGTGAAATGGCTTTGCGGCATCAGCGTCCTGGAAGAACCATCCGAAAATTACTTCCAGCAAGTGGGTTACAAACTCTTCCCGCCCAGTATCAACATGTACAACGTCAACTATGAAGACGGCATGCAATTGACCAAGCTGCCGGTCAATTCCGTGATCGTGCAGCCGGAAGATCGCAGCTTGATGCCAGCCGGAAAGATCGCCGTCGAAGGCTACGCCATGAGCGACGGCGAGCACGAGATCACCTGGGTCAGCGTATCGGCGGACGGCGGCGAGACCTGGCAGCGCGCCGAATTCCTCAACGAGCCGCAACTCTGGACTTGGCAGCTTTGGCGAACCGAGTTTGACCTGCCGCAAGGACAGCACGAACTGGTCGTGCGCGCCTGGGACAGCGCCGCCAACTCGCAGCCGGAAACGATCGCCAGCACCTGGAATTTCAAAGGTTATGTCAACAACGCCTGGCATCGGGTAAGGATTACGTTGAAGTAGAGGGGCAAAATGATTACAACGACAAACCGTTCAGATATCGCCGCAGAGAACGATCGCACTGTCCTCGAAACCTTATTCGAGAGATCTCTTAGGGCCGATAGACCGGGGAAAGATAAATATTCTGCCTGCGAAAAGAACGAATACTTTGAAGTGTTCGTCACTAAACAGGTTTTGAAGGAATACAAGTTATCACCCGAGCAGATGCATAAAGGTCACGTAGGCGGCTCGAATGACGGTGGTATAGACAGCATTCACCTATTTGTTGACGGTGATTGGGTAGACGAATGCAATGCGCCACAAATCATTGAACGTGCCAATATATCGCCGATTGACCTGTGTCTTATCCAGGCAAAGAACACTACCAGCATGGGAGCTGATCCTATAAACAAACTGTTCCCATTTGTGATAGAACTGTTAGACCCTCAAAGCGATATAAGCGACGTTAAGCGCAAGATCGATTCAAAGGTAATTCAAATTTGTACTACATTTCGCCATATATATGAATCGCTTTCATTGCCGGAACCTCAAATCAACATAAGGTTTTTCTACGTAACGAAAGCTTATTCGCCGCACCCTGATGTCTGGCATGCATGCAGTCATTGGTGCAAACACGTTGAGGAATTGATACCGGGTTGTCAATGTAAATGCAGACTCATTGCAGTAGAGGAGTTGCTCGGTCTGACAAGGATTCCGATACGCAATGACCGCGCGCTATCTGTTCAGGAGAAGCCAATTCAGTCGAAAGAAAATAACTGCTTTATTGCTTTGGTGCGACTGAAAGATTATTTTCATTTCATCTCTGACCATGACGGGAGCTTATTCGATAAGCTGTTTGATGCAAACGTCAGAGATTGGGAGGGTAAGAACAAGGTCAACAAGCAAATCCGTAAGTCCTTGGAGACTGCGCCTGTAGACGAGTTCTGGTGGTTGAATGATGGTGTTTCGATATTGGTGACCGAGGCACGTTACACCAAAAAAGCGATCCAACTAAGGAATCCCGAAATAATCAACGGCTTGCAGACTTCTCGCACGATACACGAGTATTTTTCGACTGCAACAACCGATATCAATGACGAAAGACGAATTCTCGTACGAATCATCGAATTGCCTGATGATAAACTAAAGAGCCGACAAGAGATCATTAAGGCAACAAATAGTCATACTGAAGTAAAGTCTGAAGATCTACGTTCCCTGCAAAAGATACATTACAACATACAGGATTATTTGAGTGATCAGAACCCAGCAATCTATTACGAAAGAAGAAAAAAGCACTACAGAAATCAGAGGCCGCGGATTCTTTCAAGAGACATAATCACGATTTTGAGGCTCACTCAATCGGTTATCGCCACGCTGTTGTTAAGGCCTGAAGACGCTAGAAAGAGACCAGGAGATTACTTGAAACCAGATAACGACAATAGATACAATGTGGCGTTCAATGAAAATTATCCTTTGCAACTCTACCATTTCTGTGCGCAATTTTACAGGAACGTAGAGGACTTTCTGAGTCGCGACGATCGATATGACAAGGCTAGTCGGCGACTCGCCAAGGATCTAAAGTTTTACATAATGACACATGTCGTTCTACGACACTTAAACGTGCCCCGACTTACAATAAAATCACCCCTATCTCTCAAAGATAAGCTTAGAATTGATGACATAGAGCCCCGCCTACTTTCAGACAGCACAGCCATCGTAATGAGGGGACACAGGGAAACGCGAAAGGTTATGGGGGAAGGATTCGTTTGGAAGAGTTTTGAAGAAGAATTTTTCAAGGGCTTGGACGAAATGCTTCCCGACATAAAGTCATGGCAGCAGCAGAAGGAAACCTCGAAGCAAATGGATGCAAAGTGAAAAACCCGCGCACATTCGCCACCCAAATCGCCTTCCTGCTCATCCCGGTCGCCATCTCGCTGGCCGTGGCCGCCATCCTCGTCACCGCCGTGGGACGCGACCCGCTGGAAGTCGTCGACGCCCTCTGGAAAGGCGCATTCAAGGACTCGCGCAAGGTCGGCGGCGTGGTCAACTTCTGGATCCCCCTGACCTTGGTCAGCATCGGCCTGGTGGTGACATTCCGCGCCGGCTTGTGGAATATCGGCGTCGAAGGACAGATGATGATGGGCGCGATCTTCGCCAGTTGGGGCGCGCAATATCTGCTCTGGGACGCGAGCATGTCTCCCCTGCTCAACCTGGCGCTGATCGCGCTCTCGGCGCTGGGCGGCATGTTCTGGGCTTTCATCGTTGGCGCCCTCAAGATCCGCCTCGGCGTCAATGAAATCTTCGGCGGCGTGGCGCTCAACGCCCTGGTCAACGTGATCTCCATTTATATGATCTCCGGTCCCTGGCAGCCGCGCATCGGCGGCTCGGCCCAGGGCACGGAACCCTTTCCCGTGCCGGCGCTGCTGCCGGAATTCTCCAAGACCTTTCCGGTCAATATCTTCATGATCTTTCTGGTTTTCGCCGCTTTTGTGGTCGTCATGGTCATGCTCAACGCCACACGCTGGGGGCTGAATCTAAAGGCGGTGGGGGTGAATATGCGCTCGGCGCTTTTGCTCGGCGTCGCCACCGAACGCACATCGATGAGCGCCTTTCTGGTTTGCGGCGCGCTGGCCGGCATCGCCGGATCTTATCGCGTCCTCTTTACCTTCGATAATTTGCGACCGCTAGCTTCGGGGGGCATCGGTTTTCTCGGCTTGCTGGTGGTCCTGCTATTGAGCATTCGCCTGCTCTGGGTGCCGCTGATCACCTTCGCCTTCGCGGCGATATTGACCGGCAGCACGCGCCTGCAAATCGCGCCCTCGCTCAAGCTCGATTCGTCGCTGGCGGGCGTGATGCAAGGCATGCTGGTGCTTTTTGTCATCCTCTTCCAGGGTGTGCGCGAAGTCTTTTTCCCGGGCGCGCTCTCTGACGCGGGCGACGACGCGATAGAAGACTCTGTGTCCGCTGTGGTTGAAGAACAACGATGAACGAAGAATTTCTCAACACGCTAGGCAGCATCATCGGCACGGCGACGCCGCTGGTCATCGCCAGCCTGGGCGAGACCATCACCGAACGCGCCGGCGTGGTTAATCTCTCCCTCGATGGCAGCCTGGCGCTGGCGGCGGTGCTCGGTTTCGCGGCCGCCTGGACCGCCCAGGAAGCCGGCGTGCTCGATGTGCCCATGCAAATCGCGCTGGGCATCGCCGTCGCCATGCTCGTCGGCGCCTTGATCGCTACCCTCATCGGCTTTTCCAGCATCAAGCTGCGGCGGGATCAAGTCGCTGTCGGCTTCGTCTTGACTCTCCTGGCCGCCGACCTGGCGCGCTTTCTCGGCGCCGATTTCACCCGCATCCCGGGTCCACAGATCACGCGATTCGCCCTGCCGGTTTTGGGCGATCTGCCCATTCTGGGGCCGATCTTCTTCCAACAGAATGTGCTTGTCTATTTCAGCTATATCTTGATGTTCCTCATCTGGTTCTGGCTCTTCCGGACCAAGGGCGGTCTGTCTTTGCGCGCCATCGGCGAACGCCCCGAAGCGGCTTATGCCCGCGGCGCCAATGTGCAGCGGCTGCGCTACTGGTATACCTTCCTCGGCGGCGCGCTTGTTGGTCTGGCCGGGGTGGCCTATTCGCTCAACGTCAAGCCCGGCTGGTCCAGCCCGCCCGCCATGCAAGGCGACGGCTGGATTGCCCTGGCGATTGTGATCTTCGGCGGCTGGCACCCCTTCCGCGTCGTTCTGGGCGCTTGGCTGTTCGCGGCCCTGCGCGCGGTATCATCAAATATCCAGACCAACGGCCTCTTCATTTTCGGTCAAGAGATCAACTTCCCCTTCGTGTTGCTGAACACCTTGCCGTGGCTGTTGATGATCCTCACCTTGCTCATCGTCAGCGGGGGCTTCACCGAGCGCTTGCTCCAATACATGCCGCGCGCCGTGCAACATCGCATGCGCGCCTTCCTGCGCTCCGACCCGCCCAAGGCACTGGGCACGCGCTTTGAGATGGAATAAAGCCGTTACGGAATCTCGGCAATTTGTTATGGCGAAGAAAAAGAAGAAAAAGCGTCGCATTCGTCCCCTGGCGCTATGCGTCTTTTTTCGCGGCGACAAAATCTTCGTCGCGCAAGGCTACGATTCGCATGCGCGCGGGACCTTTTATCGACCGATAGGGGGCAGGATCGAATTCGGCGAACGCGGTCGCGCGGCCGTCGTCCGCGAGTTCCGCGAAGAGATCAAAGCCGAAGTAACCGACCTAGTTTACCTCGGCGCGCTAGAGAACATCTTCGAGTATGAGGGCCAGCCTGGTCATGAAATCGCGCTCATCTACAAAGGCCGCTTCGCAGACGAACGATTCGATGACGACGCGTTTACTGTTCGAGGCCTGCACAAGGGCGAAATCCTCTACGAAGCCGCCTGGATGCCTCAGGAATTGTTTCGCGGCGCATCGGCCCCGCCCCTGTATCCCGCGGGCTTGCTCAAACTGCTGGAGGAGGCCGATTCGCGAAAGGCCGCCGCGACTTCGCTTTTCAGCAATCTTAATGAATAAATCGTTCATCGTAACGAATGCCTGTTATAATCATGCTACACAATGGCTAAAGGGGAAAAGCGATAGACATTCGCATTCCGATGCCCGCCGCCCTACGCCATCAGGTCGAGGCTGGGGACAAACTGTGGGCGCACTTCATCTCGCTATTCATTAGCCCGCCAGTCGTCTGGGCGATTTGGATCTTGTTGATCGCGCAGCAATTCAGCAGCGGCCCACTCGAGGCGACGTTCTTCGCCAGCCTGTTCGCGCTGACAATTTGCGTCCTGCCAATGGCTTTCGTCGGCTACATGGTCAAAATCGGACGCATTAGCGATATGCACATGCGCCACAGTCACGAGCGCTATATCCCTTATTCGATCGCAATTGTCGGATGCCTGTTGACCGAATTGATTTACCTGCATTTCGGCGCCAGCCCGGTGTTGGTCCTGGTAGCGCTCGTAACCATTGTCGAGTTGACAATCATGTTGATAGGCACGTTTTTCAGTCACATCAGCCTGCACGCGATGGCGATGACGAGCATCATCTCCGCCACCACGATCGTCTACGGCTTCAACAAGAGTTTGGTTTTTATCCCGGTCTTGCTATTGGTGATACTTGCGCGTTTGGCGCTCAGGCGTCATACCGCCTGGCAGATCGTACTGGGCGCTTTGATCGGCACCTGTACGCCCCTGGTCGTGATCGCTGGTCTGTCCCTGGCCATTACTTGACGCGCGACAGGCAAAGTCAGGGCGACCAGACGCGCGCGGTCCCGTCCCAGGACCAGGATAGAATCTGCGTAGCGGCCGCATTCCAGACGGCGCCCCGCACCAGATTGCCATGCTGAAAGCGATTCTGCAGCGTCTCGCCTTCCCACAGATAGAGATAGATGTGCGACCACGATAGCACCCGCGTTTCCGCCGGATCCCATCGGGCGCCGACCACCCAGTCTTCGTGACGCAGAACAAGCTGTGACTGCGAGCCGGCAACGCTCCAGACGTGCACGGTATCATCAGCCGCCCAGGACATCACCCGCGTTTCGTCCGCCGACCAGATCGCCTGCTGCGCAAAACTCCGGTGACGAACACCCGCCAGGGAACGGCCATTAATGTTTGCCCCGTCAGTTTCGTAGGCGGAAACCGTCCCGTCGGCGAACCAGGCCAGCAGCCTGGAATCATCGTGATTCCATTGCAAACCCTGGAGCAATGCGCGGTGTGGCAGCGAAAATGTCGCCAGGCTATCTCCCGATGTCGCGTCCCAGGCCACAATGCGGCCGTCTTCCGACCAGGCCCGCACCTGCGTTCCCTCGGCGCTCCAACCGGCGCCAACGATCGCGCCCGATCGTTCGACCGTCACGGGGATGCCACCGTCGATCAATGACAGAATCGAGCCCTTGCCGGCTGACGTAAAGACAAAAGCCCGCGTCCCTTCGGCGTCAAGGGTAAGTTGAATCGGCATGCCTTCGACTTGCCAGGCATAGATTGCTTCGCCGTCTTCCGCCCGGCTTTGAATGACTAATCCGCTTTCGTCCGCGGACAATATGGACCGGCCGTCTTCGCTCCACAAAGCCTGCGTCAGCGGATTGCCCTCATGGTCAATTGACAAGAGCAATTCGCCGTCTTCCGCCGACCATACTTGTGCCAGGCCATTCTGCGCTGCCGTCAAGATTTGGGTTTCCGCCGGATTCCAGGACGCGGTCACCACACCGCTACTGTGCTCCAGGATCAGGTAGGCGTCCTGTGATTGCGCCGCACTTGACAACGCGACGAGGCATAGCGCGAGCATAGCCGTAAAGGTTCTCAACATGGTCTTATCCGTCCATTTCAAATTGAGACGATACTATTTCAGCTTACCATACAAATCTTAAATTCCGATGACGCGGAATCTTGCTGTTTCACAACAGAACACGCCCTATTGGCGACAGCCATTCAAGCCCCCGCCACTTCGGACGATTTGGAATTCTGCCCCCCGTTGAGCGCTGAGGAGCGGAGAGCTTTCGACAGGCTGTTGATTGTAAGGCGCGAGCGCTCAGTGAAGCGCAATTGTCCTCAAATGCTCGGAAAATGCCCTGATTTTACCCCCTTTTTGGGCAACCATATAGATACAGTATGCATACGGGGGGGGGGGGGGGG
>JAPOOU010000153.1 GCA_026713245.1 Chloroflexota bacterium | reverse complement strand
TCTGTTTCGGCGGCGCGGGCCCGGTGCACGCCGCCGGAGTCGCGTCAATTCTGGGCGCCCCCGAAGTCGTCGTCGCGCCCGGCGCTGGGGTCGCATCCGCAATCGGCCTGCTAATCGCGCCGGTCGCCTTTGACTTCGCACATTCCTACCCAACCATGCTGGCAAACGCAGATTGGTCGGTCGTCAGGGATCTCTTCAGCGACGTGGAAACGCAGGGACTGCAAATGCTAAATGACGCAGGCATCGGCGAACAAGATGTGAAAATCGAACGAAGCGTTGACGGTCGCTTCCAAGGTCAACTTCATGAAATCCAGGTTCCGCTTCCCTATGACCTGAGCGTTATGGATGTTTCTGCCTTTATTGACCGTTTTAACGCGACTTACAAGCAGCTTTATCATTACGTGCCGGACCACACGCCCATTGAACTCTTGACCTGGCGCAGCCGCGTTTCCGGCGCGCGAGCGGATATCAAACAGCGGACGCTTGCCGACGCCGGCTTGGACCCCGCCCCGTCCTTCAAGCGCGAGCGGAAAGCCTACTTTGCTGAAGCGGGCGGATTCGTCGACACGCCGACTTATGACCGCTATCAGTTGGGAGCGGGCATGGCAATCGCCGGTCCCGCAATCATTGAAGAGCGCGAATCGACGATTGTCCTGCGCCCGGGCATGAACGCCTGCGTAGACGCATACGCAAATGTGCGCTTGCATCTCCGACGGCCACGCGGATAAGGAAGGACCCGGCATGAGAATCTTGTGGATTGACCCAATCGTAGAAGACAAGCTCTATACCGACGCCTTGAAGACTGCCTTCGCCGCTTCCAGGCGACCCGAAACGGAAATAGACATCTTGTCCTTGCCCCATGGGCCGCGCCCGCGTCACCTGCGATACCACGCTTACGAAGCCTTGGTCATGGCCGATATCGTGACGGCGGTCTATCGCTTCGCTGACAGATATGATGGCTTCGTGATCGGCTGCTTTTATGATCTGGCGCTGCGCGAGGCGCGTGAAGTATCCGGCCAAGCCATTGTAACCGCGCCCTGCCAATCGTCCTTGGCGATAGCTTCACATCTGGGAAACAGCTTTTCCGTGCTGGTGGGGGCAAGCAAGGCGATCGCCAAGATGAGCGAAAATATTCACAGCTACGGTTATGGTCAGCGCTTGCGCTCTATGCGCCCGCTGGATATGAACGTGCTCGACTTTCAAGCGCAAGCCGGTCGCGCCCTGGATGCGATGCTGCGCGAGGGCAGACATGCCGTTGAAGACGATGGCGCCGAGGTCATCATCCTGGGTTGCAGCGCCGAGGTCGGCTTTCATCAAACCTTGCAGGAAGAATTGGGCGTACCGGTCATTGATTCGGCGCTGGCGCCATTCAAATACGCCGAATTCCTGGCCGACGCGGCGCAACGCTTCGGCTGGCAGCCCAGCCGAAAATGGGGTAGCGAAGCGCCGCCGCAGAAGGAAATCGAGGAATGGGGTTTGTTCCAGACATGTCACCTGGAACCAGAGACCCTGATCGAGAAAGAGATGGAGTCAACATGAGCGAAATCGATCCACTGACGCTGGAAATCCTCTGGCAGCGATTGATCGCCGTCGCCGATCAAATGTCTACGACGCTGGCTCGGACGGCTTTCTCTACCACCATAACCGCCTCGAATGACTATGGCTGCGTGCTTGTCGACGCCGATGCGCAGTGCATCGCCCATGCCCATCGCAGCTTGCCAATCTTCAATCGAACCATGCCCTACACTTGCAGCATCGTGCTGGAACGGTTCGGACGGAAAAATATCGCGCCGGGCGATGTCTTCATTTCAAACGACCCCTGGCAGAATGCCGGCCACCATCCCGATATCACCGTGATCACACCATTTTTCAAGAATGAGACTCTCGTAGGTTTCGCTGCCAGCATCGCGCACCATGCCGATGTCGGCGGCTCCATCGATACCAATCGCGTCACCGACAGCTACGAAGAGGGCCTGCTGATCCCGCTGGTACGGCTCTATCAAGGCGGTGCGCTTAACCAGACTGTGCTTGATTTCGTAGCTGCCAATGTTCGCCTGCCGACTGCCGTCATTGGCGACATCCATGCGCAAGCCGCCGCCAACCAGACCGGCGCTGAACGCTGCCTGGCGCTGCTCGATGAGTATGACCTGCCCGATCTGCGAGCAGTTTCCCGCGAGATCCACCGTCGCTCCGAAGCCGCAATGAGAACGGCAATCGGCGCCCTGCCCGACGGCGTTTACCGATCCCAAGTGATCGTCGACGAGCTGGATCAGCCCCTGAAACTGGTCTGCGCGCTAGAAGTGCGCGGCGACGAAATCTTCATCGACTTCAGCGGCACATCGCCGCAGCAGCCTCGCGGCGGCATCAACGTGACCTTCACCTTCACGCACGGGCAGATATCTTACGCGCTAAAAGCCACCCTGTTGCCCGATGTACCGGGAAATGACGGCTGCTATCGACCGATCCATGCCAGCGCGCCGCCCGGCTGCATCCTTAACGCGCAGCGGCCGGCGTCATGCAACCAACGTCATCGTATCGGCGCCCATATCTTTGGCGCCGTTCTGCGGGCATTGGCAAAAGTCTTGCCCGACCGCGTGATCGCCGGCTCCGGTTTCCTGGTAAGCACGCGCGTTTTCACTACCGCCGCGGAGGACGGCGCGGTCGAGCACTGCTACTTGTTCAGCGCAGGCGGTATGGGGGCCAATGATCGCTCGAACGGTATATCGACTGTTCAGGTACCCGCGCTCGCCGGCGCAGTTCCGGTTGAGTTATTCGAAATCACGGTACCCGTCTTGACGCGCTGCCGCGAATTCATCACCGATTCGGGCGGGGCCGGGCGGCGGCGCGGCGGACTGGCGCAGCGCATGGAATTGGGACTGCTGCCCGGCTTCGACGGGTCGGCGATCGTCGCCGTGCACGCTGCCGGTCAACACGTTCCGCCATTCGGTTTGCACGGCGGCGGCGGTGGCATTTCCGCCGAAATACTGCGCGACGGTGGCGCGCTGACGCGCGCCGAGAAAGTCGAGATCGCCAGCGCGCTGCCATTAACCGATAGCGATATGACGGTCGGATTCGATACGGCTGCCGGCGGGGGTTACGGTTCGCCCCTGGAACGCGCGCTTGAAGATGTGCAAGCGGACGTACGCGATGGGCTGGTTTCTCTGGAGCAAGCCGAGACGGTCTACGGCGTCATCCTTGAACCGGGGACCGCGAAACTGGACAGGGGCGCATCCGAGGAAAAGCGGCGCCAACTGGCAAGCTGCGGTTGATGCAGGCACATGCTGACCAAAGACTCTCGGCATGTAATCGGCGAATCGTCTTGCCGCAGTCATACAAAATAATATGCTT
>JAPOOU010000129.1 GCA_026713245.1 Chloroflexota bacterium | reverse complement strand
GGCTGCCAGCGCCGGCGCGTCGTTGACGCCGTCTCCGATCATGGCGGCCGGGCCGTATCTTTCCTGCAGTCCCCTCAGGATCTCAGCTTTTTCATGTGGCAATAACCCGGCGTAGATCTCGTCTATGCCGAGCTGCTCTCCTATTGACTCAGCCACAAGCTGATTGTCCCCGGTCAGCATGACCGTGACCATGCCCAGCCGATTCATTTTGCGGACCAGAAGCGATGATGCCTGACGCATTTGATCCGCCAGCCCGATTAGACCCAGCCAGGTCCGATCGCGCATGACGCCGATGACCGTTTTGCCGGATGCTTCCAGCATGATTCTGGCTTCGGCGAGAGCATCGGGCATGGCCTCGCTCGCCTGCAATTGGCTGATGCGACCGACGCGAATGTCACTCCCGTCTAGGCGCGCCCGCACGCCTTGGCCCGGGACAGCAAGGAATTCTTCCGTTTCGCCTAGAGTGATGTTGGCGGCGCTTGCATAAGCGACGATGGCTTTGGCGAGCGGATGCTCCGACCGCGCTTCAATTGAAGCCGCAACCTTAACCAGTTCCGCTTCAGCAAAACGTGGAGAAACCACTATGTCAGTTACCTGCGGCTGCCCTTGAGTTAGCGTTCCGGTCTTGTCGAAGGCGATGACTTTGACGCGCGCCAATTGCTCCAGACTTGCGCCGCCTTTAAAGAGCACGCCGTTCCTTGCGGCGGACGCAATCGCCGAGATGAATGCCGACGGCGCGCTGATCACCAGCGCGCAGGGCGAGGCCACGGTCATCAACACCATCGCGCGATAGAAATTGCTCTCGAAATCGCTCAAACCGAGCAGCGGCGGAATAAGAATCAGCAGCAGGATGCCAAGGATTATCGCTTTGGCATAAGCTTGTTCGAATCGGTCCAGAAAACGTTGCGTGGGCGCCTTGCTGTCTTGCGCCTCCTCCACCATTTTGATGATGCGCGCCAGCGTCGTCTCTCCTGCGGGTTTTAGGGCGCGCACGTCCAGGATGCCTTGCTTGTTCAGCGTTCCCGCATAGACGAGCTCGCCCGCGGATTTGTCGGCCGGCATTGACTCGCCGGTGATCGGACTTTGATCGACAGCGGATACGCCGGCAACGACCACACCATCTACCGGGATTCTTTCGCCCGGCTCGATCAGCACGATGTCGCCGAGCCTGATTTCTTCCAGTTTAAGACGAATGATATCGGCCCCGCGCTTGACCGTCGCCTCTTGCGGGTAAAGCGTGAACAGACTGCTGATCGCCCTGCGACTGCGGCCGATGGCATAGTCTTGCAAGACATTGCTCAGCGAAAACAGGAATAGCAGTATGGCCCCTTCATGCCATTCCCCGACAACTGCTGCGCCCAGGGCAGCCAGGACCATCAGCAAATCGACATCGATTTCGCGTTCGCGCAGACTCTCGAGCGCGGTCTTGGCGCCGAAGAAACCACCAGCGAGATAGGACAGGATATTGAGCGACATCACCGCGGCTTCGGGAGCGCCGAGTCGCTCGCTGATCATGCTGAGCGCGATTGCCGCAAGCGTGACGACAACCAGCGCCGGCGCCATTTTCTCCAGTTTCCGGGCTGATGGCCGCTCTTCCTGGGAAAGGGCTAAAGAAGACCGCGCAGTCACAGAAGCCATCCGATTCCAATCCGAGGTTTATCCAAGCTATCGATATATTTTAACCGAAGTTAATTAGAAATGCAACAGAGGTATGTAACGACTTTTGAAGGCATGCAAAAAACAAGCAGGCGGACGACCTTTGTCCGCCAGTTTTTGCATTTACCTGGATCCAAAAATCATTGGCGCGTACCTGAGGAAATACGCGGTTGACGCGGTCTTATCGTTCGATAGAGACGCCCCGCCAGAAAGCCACGTGATCTTTGATCTGTTGCGCGGCTTTCTTGGGTTCCGGGTAGCACCAGGCCGCGTCGTGGTTTTCTGCCCCGTCTACCGCCAAGTGAAAGTAGCTGGCTTCGCCTTTCCAGGGGCAGATCGTACGACTTTCGCTCTCGCGCAGGAATTCGGCACGCACCGTATCGCGCGGAAAATAGAGGTTGCCTTCGACGATAAGCGGCTTGTCGCTTTCGGCGATGACCTTGCCGTTCCAGATTGCCCTTGCCATGACATTCTCCTTCGCTATTGAGCTTGACAATCAACTTGTCACTGAATCGCTCGTTTGCATTATCGCATCTGGACATGAGCGACTTCTGATCTTGCCATCAGAAGTGTATTACTGCCAAATAAAGCAGAAAGGGCATGTCGCGAGTACATGCCCTCGAATTGCGGAAGAATCGCTGCTGCAAAGCCATGAATCAGACGATGTCGTCGTTGCCGGGTATCTGCCTCAAGGGTCGCAGCATGCTGAAATAGACGGAGACGCCCAGGAAAGCCAGGGCTATTGCAGACCAGATAGTTGCGATCAAGTCTACCGACGCCGCGGGCAGGACCCGTTCGGAGAAAGCCGCAACCGGGTTGGTGATGACGCCGTCAATCATGGCGGGCGCCTGCAGGATATAGCTCAGATCAAGTATCACGTGCAGGGCGGTCATCATTGCCACGATATTCATAAGGATCTGGGTAACGGTCTTGCGCGATCGCAACTGATTGATGTCGCCCTTTCCCGTCCATCCCATAACGATCAGCAGGACTCCCAGCCCAATGCAGATGACCATGGACAACATACTGCCGGCGCCTGCCGGTCGGATGAACAGGACCATAAACGCAACGGTGAAGACGCCCGTTATCATGGCCAAACCGCGCAGCAAATGCGGCGCGCGATTCGCCAGATAAAAGAGGCAAGCGCCCAGCAATGCCGAGCCGAGATACCCGGCAGGAAAGATCAAGGCGTCGGAACCGCCGGTGAATTCAATCCGGTACGCGCCCTGCGATGACAACGTGAAACTGTGAACCGCGCCGCCGGAAAGCTGAATCGCTAATGCGGACAACCCGCCGTGAATATTGTTTACAAACATCCGCAGGGGATGAACGAGGCTCGCCATCGAGTCGCTGTACCACAGCGCCAGGATGGCGACAAAGGCGAAGACGGAAATAATCAGGCTCCTGCGAACGATCTGCCGGCGAACTTTGCGCTCAACGAAAGTTCTTAACATGAGATTGCTCCTGTTTTGCTAAACCCCGATGTTCATGCAAGGGGTGGGTTTGCTGTCTAGCGCGCGCGGCGGACCTTTTCGCCGGTTACGCGCCGAGCGGCCGCATGTTGATTTGACTACAATCTATGGCATCCGCCCCGCCGACGCAAGAGAATGAGAAAGAATTTACACTTTGTTTACGATTGGCCGTTCACGACATCCTTGATTTCGCTTCGCAGAGGCTTGATTGTTCCGACGTATATCGCCGTACCCAGCATGGCTACTGCGATTCCAGCCCAGAGCAGCGCAATGACCGCGGCCGGCAGCAAGGGCGTGATCTCCTGCGCGAATGCGGCCGCGTCGTTGAGAACATCGCCTCTGCCGATACCGGCATTGCCAACGAGATGCCATAAATCGTAGACGGCTTCCAAAGCGGTTACGACCGCCAGTATGCTCAGGACCAACTGATTGATGACGCGCGGCGCTTTTGCCCCCACCAGCAAGATAAAAAGCCCGAATCCGATGCCGATGACGAGCGTGACAGGCAAGCCCGACGCATCGGAGCGCCCGTAGATCGCAGTCATGCCGATCAAGAAAACGCCAAGCGCCATCGCTATGCCGGACGCCGAACGCGGGGCGCGATTGCTGAGCAGAAAGAGCAAGGAACCGAAGAGCGCCGCTCCCAGGTATCCGGCCGGCAGAATCAAGGCGCGGTTGCCCCCGGCGGTGACGGCCACCCCAGATCCATTGGCATGCACAGTAAAGCCTTGCACCTGGCCGCCCGAGATCAATGCCGCGAGCGCATGACCCGCCTCGTGCACGAAGGTGACAAACAAGCGCAAGGGGTAGAGCAGCATCTCCATTTCGCGTTGGTTCCACAGCAAAAATACCGCTAGAAAGGCTAGTGCCGAGATCAGAAGCGTTTGCCGGCGCAGGGCGCGTACATTCGGTTTTGTTTCTCCTGCCGGCGTGCTTTCTGGGAATGGTACGGGTATGGCCGATTCGCCCTCCGCGCCGGCTGCCGTCTGCGCTCCCGCCTTTGCCTTTCGCGAGCGGACGCCGCTATTATTGCGCCAGAAAAAGAATGCCGCGATCAATAACATAGGCAGTCCGCTGCCGACGAAAAACACCGGGGTGGAATAACCTTCGATTCGGTCAAGGTTCAAACGGTCCTCAAAGTCTGCCACTTGCGCTTTGAAATCTGTCATGATGTCATTGTCGGACATCAGGTCAGAAGGCGCAACAATCCCGGTTGCAATCCAAAAAATGCTCAGTAGCAGAACCAGACCCCAAAACGCGCGCAACAGATTTCGCATGTTATCAATTCTCCAGTATCAGTGTCTCGAAGCCCGTCATGTTGACGATTCCGCCCGATTTTCCATGAACTGCATCGTCGGACGAAGGCTTCCCTACGTAATTCATTATACGGAAAAACCGTTGTCATTGTAGCTGTTGTGCTTTTACACTTCTATTACAGTCTGGATGCGCAGCAAGCTGAAGGCGACACATTTGCGGATTCCCCGCAGCTTTATTAGCGCGCTGCAACGCAATACATCGTATGCCGGTATCTGTCAATTGGCCGCAAAGACACGCTACCGGCCAGGGGACCATATAAGATGAAATCACTGGATTTGAGCGATTACAGGCCTTCATCGGATCTGGCCCGGGCTGCGACCATGCCGGCGCGCTGGTATGTCGAACCGGACTTCCTGAAACTGGAAGCGGAAAAGATATTCTACAAGACCTGGCAACCCGTAGGACGCCTCGACGATCTCGCCCGCGTTGGCGACTTCTTCAGTTGCGAAGTGCTCGATCAGCCCTTGGTCCTTGTGCGCAACAGCAAGGGAGAATTGCGCGCCTTTTACAACGTTTGTCCGCACCGGGCCGCGGTGGTGGCGCAAGGACGCGGCAATCGCAAGAGCTTGCAATGCAAGTATCACGGCTGGACCTACGACCTCGATGGCAAACTCTTGCGCGCGCCGGAATTTGAAGGCGTGCGGAACTGGAACAAGGACGATGTCTGTTTGCAGCCGATACAAGTTGAAGCCTGGGGACCCTGGGTCTTCGTCAATCTGGATCCCGGCGCCGAACCCTTGGCCGCAACTTATGGCGATATCCACCACGAGATTCGATCGGCCGGCTTCGATCTGGCAAAGATGCGCCTGGTTGAGCGCCGCGATTACATAATCGACTGCAATTGGAAGGTTTACGTCGACAACTATCTGGAAGGCTATCATTTGCCGATTGCCCATCCAGGTCTGTTCCGCGAGATCGACTACGACCAATATCGCGTCGATACGTTTCGTTATTACTCCAAACAGCATGCGCCGATACGAGAGCTCAATGCCGGCGACATCCGCGATCGCCGCTATGTGCGCAGTGGCGAAGGCGAGCAAGACGCGCTCTATTACTGGATATTCCCGAATGTGATGCTGAATGTATATCTGGACAATACATCGATCAACATCATCATCCCGCTGGGTCATCACAAGACCCTGACCGTTTTTGAATGGTATTTCGAATCTCCCGGCACCGGCGCCGGCTGGGAAAGTATGCAGCAGATCATCGCCTTCAGCGACGAGATTCAGCAAGAGGACATCGAGCTATGCGAATGGGTTCAGCGCGGCCTGCGGTCCAAAGCTTATGACAGCGGTCGATTCTCGGTTCTTCGCGAAAACGGCGTCCACCACTTTCAGTCCCTGGTGCATGAATTCCTGACCAGAGATTAGCGCGCGGCGCTTTTCGCATCTTCCACCGCGGCGCTCCCGGGCGAGAGGCCAAGCGCCAGCAGACCCAGGCTGCCAAAGACGATGTAGCCGAAAACGCTAACCCCATGAAAGAGGAATCCCAGCGAAATCGCCGCCAGGCTGTCCATGCCGACGAGCTGTCCTGTGACGATGATCGCCGCTTCAAAGGGGCCGACAGCGGCGATAGTGAACGGCAGCGCGATGCCGAGCGCCGCCAGGGACACGCCCAGCGGCACGCTCTGCGCATAATTGACTTCAATGCCCAGCGCCTGGTGCAAAAAGTAAAAGGTGGCCAGCGATGTCGACCAGGCGATCAAGCTCCAAACCAGGGCGAAAGCCAGGGTTCGCAAGTCAGCTATGGCTCCCAGGCCATCCAGGAGATTGTCGACGATTCTTTGCAGAGGGCTTCGATTCAGCACGGGCAGTTTTTGAGTCATTATGGCGAGCACTCTCTTTGCTTCGTTGGGATGCCGGGCCAGCGCCAGCAAGCAAAGGAAAGCGACCAGCGCCAGAAAGCCAAATCGCGAAGCTGGAACGGTGACGTATTCGGGCGAGTCAGGAAGTTGACCGACTGTCGCGGCAATCATCAATACCACCAGGAGGGTGTCGATCAAGCGCTCGACTACGATGCTGGCTGCGGCTTTTTCGATTGATACGCCTTCGCGACTTGCCAGCACGCTGCGAGCGGCTTCGCCCAGACGCAGCGGCAATTGATTGCCCAGAAAAGTCAAGTTGACCAAATGAATCGCCTTTATCAGCGGGAGAGCCTTGCCCAGCAATCCCCACCAGCGGATCCCGCGCGTGAACATGGAAAGCGCCACAAAAAGGAAGGCCAGGCCGAGTTGGCCGCCATCCGCCTGGCTTATGCTTGATGAAACATCGTTTAAGTTTACGTCGCGCAGGATCACCGCTACCGAGGCGGCGCTAACGACAATGCTTGCAAGGACGAGCAAAACGCGTTTTCCGGTCAATGTCGAAGCGTCTCCCACTTCAGGTCAGTAAAGATTTGAGGCAAATGAATAGCCGGCGCAATCTCCGCTCCTGTTTACGTTAACCGCGGCGCTCATCCGGCATACGGGACGCCATTTACTTGAGCCAGGGAACTGCTTTCGCCGGTTACGCGCCGAGCGGCTCTAGCTTGGCGATTCCACCAGGATCACCGGCTCGCCGCCTATCGCCGTGCTGCGCCCATCCTCAAGGTCAGGGTAGCTGAAGTCCCCCGCCGGCATCAAGTTTAACGAATAGCTGCCGTCAATGGCGGGCACGATGGCGCTCTCGCCATTTAGAAAATGCGCGATGGCCTGCGAGCTATTTGCTTTTATACGATGTCCGCGCGCTGCGTCAGTATTATTCCAAACGACAAGTATTCGCGCGCCGTCGGCGCGGTTGAATGCGATAGTTGTCACCTCATCTTGCAAGCCGAAAATGCCGGCCGCTTCAAAGGGCTGGCGACCAAAAATCTCGGCCAGCAGGCGGTAGGCGAAGGCGACTGGCCTTGGCGTATTGGCAAAGGGATGCTGGCTGAAGCAAATCGCTTCCCTTGGGTTGCGATACAAGCCAAATGCGTCGCCGAAGCATGTCCCCTCGCCGCAGAGTTCGCCGTTATGCGGCGGGAAGTCGCTGCCGGCCGCCTGGTTGCCGCAGTCATCATAGAGCTGATGATAAAAGACCCGGCGCGCGCCCTTGGCCCAGGCGAAAGCCGCGCTCATAATCAAGTAATTCGCCTGCTGCTGGACTGTGGCGAGGCGAAGGCGTTCCTCGGCGGCTGTGGACCAGACGGGCCCGGGATAATCGTCCCAAACAGCGACGCCAGTCTCGTTCACCCATACCGGGCGGACAAGATCATATTCCGCCAAGGTGTCCTGTACGACTTTTGTCAGCCAGCCGCCCCGCCAGGGGTCATCGTAGCTGTGTACGGCCACCGCGTCGAAAAACCAGTCATATTCGACGCGCAGCTCGTCATTCTTGAAGTGCTGCAATACACTGGACAAAAAGTTGTCGCCGCCTGCGAACAGCAGACCGCCAAACATCACCGTCGCGTCTGGATCGACCGTATTGACGACAATCGCGGCCACCTTAAGCAGCCGCGCGTAGGCCATCGGCCCGCCGCGCCAGAAAGCCGGCAAGTCCGGCTCATTCCAGATTTCCCAAACCCGCACGCCCGCGTCTTCCGGGAATCCTCGCTTGGAAGCCAGCGTGCCGCCTGGCTTGTAGCGCGAAACGACGCGAAAGACAAATTGAGCCCAGGGATTGTCAGGGTTGAACGAGACATCCAGGCTGCTATGGTCCTTGCCGTCGGCGAATACCGGCTCGAAGAGATTAGCAATGCTGTCGCCGTCTCGCCGGAAGGGCGGGCGGCCAAGCAAGACGGCGTTGATCCGCAAGCCCTTGTCTACATCCGCCGCGACCAGTTCGTCGTAGCTTGCCCAATGCCAACTATCGGCGGTCCTTTCGACGCGATTCCAATACAGCGGCCAGCGATTCCAGCCGGCCCCCAGAATCAAGGCGTTGCGATAGCGGGCTGCGTTGTCATCGCTGTCTATGGAACTGATGAAGGTGATGCCAAGTCGGTCCGAGCGGATGTAGCCCCCCGGTTCCATTAACGCGCCGGGCGCTGTCGTCGGCGCCGGGGGAACTTGCGCAGCGAGATTCATGCCGCCCAGGATTATCCACATTATGATTGCGCTTAACCCGGTTATCCGATAACCCAAGGATGATGACTTTCTCTTTGGCTACCGCTCCATTATAATCGTGTTCGTTAGAAACCGCAGAATAGTCATTATGTAAGCAGAGGTCGCGAGATGGCAGCCGTATCAGAGGCGTTAATGGAGATACTGCGATGCCCGGTCGCAGTGCATTACAAAGACAAAGGCGACGATCCCGGTCGCTTGAGACTGATCAAAGACAGTTGGCTAATATGCGATGACAGCGGATACAAATATCCTATCCGAGACGGCATCCCCGTCATGTTGGTTGACGTGGGCGAAAAATGGAAAGATACCGCCGAAGACGACTTGCCCGTGCCCCCGCCGGAAGCCTGAGACGGGGACTTTACGCAACCCTCCGGCATTGATAATCCAAATCTGTAATCCTGCCACTCTTCCATCCGCAATTACGTCGAGAGCCGTAGGGGCGACCTATCAGGTCGCCCGAGAATGCCCGCCCTACATCGACTCCCGCACGCGCAGACGGGTTGACTCTCTGAAGCCCCTTTATGCCGTCACGGCTGTTTGACTCAGGGCGTCAATGACGAAACTAGCGCCCGCGGCGTCCAGACCAATCCAGACATGATCGCCGTCTTTGACCTGGCCGTCCAGCAGCGCAATCGCCAGCCGGTCCTTAACTTGACTTTGCAAGGCGCGCTTCAGCGGTCGCGCGCCGTATACCGGGTCCCACCCCAATTCCGCCAGGCGAATTCTGGCATCATCGCTGATCGTGATCCTTATCTGTCGATCCGCCAGCGTCAGTGACAGCTTGTCTACTTGCATATCGACGATTCGCGCGATGTGCTCGCGCTCCAGGCTGTGGAAAAAGATGATCTCGTCCAGACGATTCAAGAACTCGGGGCGGAAGTGCCGATCCAGTTCCTTCATGATTGCGTTCTGTACAGTCTTGGCATCGCCCACCGATCCCATCTGTTTGCCCGTCTGTTTTATCATTGCGCTGCCAACATTGCTGGTCATTATGATCACGCAATTGCTGAAGTTGACCGTGCGCCCTTGTCCGTCGGTTAAACGGCCGTCATCGAAGACTTGCAAGAAAATGTGGAACACGTCGGGATGCGCTTTTTCGATCTCGTCGAAGAGCAGCACGCTATAAGGGCGGCGGCGAACAGCCTCGGTCAATTGGCCGCCTTCTTCGTATCCGATATACCCGGGGGGCGCGCCGATCAAGCGCGCGACGCTGTGCTTCTCGCCGTATTCGCTCATATCAATTCGGATCATCGCGCTTTCATCGTCGAAGAGGAACTGCGCCAGCGCGCGCGCCGTTTCCGTCTTGCCGACGCCGGTCGGGCCCAGGAAAAGGAAGCTGCCGACAGGCCGGTTTGGATCCTGCAAGCCGGCCCGGCTGCGGCGTACCGCTGCCGAAACTGCCTTGATCGCATCGTCTTGCCCAACGACGCGCTCGTGCAAGCGTTCTTCCATGTGCCGCAGTTTTTCGATTTCGCCTTCCAGCATGCGCGCTACCGGTATCCCGGTCCAAGTGCTGACGATGGCGGCGATTTCGTCAGCGTCCACCTCTTCCTTGAGCATCAGCGAACCGTCTTCACGCATGTCTGCTATGATCACTTCGCTAGACCCCAGCGACTGCTGGAGTTCAGGCAGGACGCCGTAACGCAGCCGTGCGGCTTCCTCCAAATTGCCCTGCCGTTCTGCTCGTTCCAGTTGACTACGAGCATCGTCGATTTGCGCCTTGACGCCGGACATGGCCCCGATGACTTCCTTTTCCCGCTGCCACACGGCCTGCAGCGCGCCCAGGTCTTCTTGCGCGTCCGCCAGTTCCGCTTCCAGGTCACCCAGGCGCTGCCTGGATCTGTCGTCTTTCTCTTTCTTTAACGCGGCGCGTTCGATTTCCAGTTGCATGATATGACGCTCGACCTTGTCCAGTTGAGCCGGCTTGCTATCGATTTCCATCTTCAGATGGGCCGCGGCTTCGTCAATGAGATCAATTGCCTTATCCGGCAATTGGCGCTCCGGCAGGTAGCGCTGGCTCAGCGTGGCGGCGGCGATAACTGCCCCGTCTTGAATGCGTACGCCGTGATGTACCTCGTAGCGTTCCTTCAGGCCGCGCAGGATGCTGATTGTATCTTCCACACTTGGCTCGTCGACGAAAATGGGTTGGAAGCGGCGCTCCAAAGCCGCGTCTTTTTCGATGTGCTGCCGGTATTCGTTCAGGGTAGTCGCGCCGATCATGCGCAATTCGCCGCGCGCCAACATGGGCTTGAGCATGTTGCCCGCGTCCATCGCGCCTTCGGCTTTTCCCGCGCCAACAATGTTATGCAGCTCATCCACGAACAGGATGATCTCGCCGTCGCTATCGGCGATTTCCTTGAGTACGGCTTGCAGGCGTTCTTCAAATTCGCCGCGGAACTTGCTCCCCGCGACTAGCGCGGCCATATCGAGCGCGATGATAATCTTGTCGCGCAGTCCCTCGGGAACATCTCCGTTGACGATGCGCTGCGCCAGGCTCTCCGCTATCGCGGTTTTGCCGACGCCCGCTTCGCCAATCAATACCGGATTGTTCTTGCTGCGGCGGCTGATGACATGGATCAATCGCCGGATCTCTTCGTCGCGCCCTATAACGGGATCCAGCTTGCCTTGACGGGCGTCGGCGGTCAGGTCGCGCCCGTACTTGCTCAGGCTTTCATAGGTCGATTCTGGATCCTGGCTGCTGATCCGCTGACCGCCGCGAATGGATTGCAGCGCCTGCAGAATGTCATCGTACCTGATGCCGTTGCGCTCCAGCAGCGCGCTGGAATTTCCGGAGCGAGCCAGCGCCAGCAACAGATGTTCCGTGCTGGTGTATTCGTCTCGCATCCGCGTCGCTTCTTTTTCGGCTTGCGTGAACAGTCGCACGCAATCTCGCCCGATCGCTACGCCCGCCGGCGGGTGGCTGGCGCGCGGCATGTCCCGTATATTCGCCTGCAACTCGGCTTGTATCGCGGCGGTCCCCGCGCCGATTTTTTGAATGATGCGCGGCGCCAACCCGTCTTCTTGCTCCATCAGGCTGAGAAAAACGTGGGCCGGTTCGATACTTGTATGATGATAGTCGGTGGCAATGCCCTGCGCCTTGAGGGCGGCCTGCTGCGCTCTGTTAGTGTAGCGACTGAAATCCATGTCGCCTCCTCGATATAAATCCTTTGCCTTGCCTCAATTGTGGCGCTGCGCCGTCGGAAAGGCACTAGAAAGGCATCAGATTCCCGTTAGCGTCTTAATTGATAAACTTCCTTGCTCGTGCAAGGAAAAGGCTTGTTGTTTTCTGCGAGCGCGATATTCCTTCTCGCCGATTATGCGCCGAGCGGCTGCTTGACTGCTATCAGCAATGCCGCATACACTGATAGTAACGTGAGCCTATCCATAAAGTAGGAGGCGAGTCATGAAGACCATGATGGTGACGTTGATAGGGCTGTTTTTCTGCATCATGCCAACCCTGGCGCAGGAGGATAGTTTCATCGCCTATGGCGAAACTGTTCAGGGCGAAATCACTGTGGGCGAATATGAACAACTCTACGGTTTTAAGGGGACTGCGGGAGACCTCATTCGCTTGGCTTTAGTGCCAAATCTGGAATACGACGCATACAATTGGTCAAACTGGCGCCAGCCGGAAATCTTGCTGCTTGACAGGACGATGAATGTCATTGTTTCGCTGCATGCTCACGAATCGGCTGTGTTGATTCACGAATTGGCGGAGACGGGCATATACCACGTTATCGCAACAGGTTGGGGCGGCCGCTCGGAAGATAATGTCGGGGAATTCGAATTGAGCCTGGAGCGGATACCGTTTCTGGTCGACGGCGAAGTCGCGGATTGCGAGGCTTCCAATCAATTGGGCAAACACTATGCCGTCAAAACCGATAGTGACTTCCAGATCACCTACGAACACATTGAAGGCGCGTTCCGCCCGGAAGTGTCGGTTAACGTTATCGCCGATGACCCCTACAGTTGCGGTATCGACACACCCAATTGCAGCAGCGACGCCAATGGTTCAAACTTGCATGATGTCGCCGTCTTAAGCGGCAGTTGGCTGGATTCCGGGGTACTCGAAGTGAAGGCCCAGTCCGCCGCGAACGGTTTGTTCATTGTCCAGGTCGCCAAGAACCGATGGGACTACCGCCACGAGAACGAAAGCGCCACATGCGCTATTACTCTGAACTTGTCAGATTCCTGAACAAGATCCATCCGTCTTCGCGCTGCCGGTCGCCTCGCTGACAACGCCACCCCGTCCTGGCGATTACTGCGGGCTTCTTGGACATGACCGCAAGACAGCCCCGACGCCGCTCAGCGCGAATTCCTCAAAACAGGCCGGGATCAAGCCGGTCTCGCCTTTTGCCAGGGCGATCGGCTCATGGTCAGCCGCCGCCGCGCGAATCTCGCCCTCCAGGCAGGTCAGCGCCTGAAAAACCCCGCCGGTCTTAAGATTGCGGCTATCGTTTTTGAGTTCGTGTCGCCAGGTCATGAACTGTTCGCCGTCAACGATGAGTTCGCTTTCGGGACGCCTGATATCCGGCGCATGGTCGAAATTGGCAACCCCCAAGCCCTTGTCTATATGCAGCTCTCGCGGCTTGCCGTCCAGGCCCAGGCGCCCCCAATCGTACAGGCGATAGGTGGTGTCGCTGGATTGTTGTATCTCGTAAATCAGCAGGCCGGGTCCCAAGGCGTGAACTGTGTTCGCCGGAATGTATAATACATCGCCCTCGCGGACCCCTGCGTAGCGCATATGGTTTTCAAGGCGATTTTCACTTATTGCCGCCGCCACATCTTCACGCGACGCGCCCGGTTGTACGCCGATTACCAGCCGCGAGCCTTCCTCGGCATGCACGACTATCCAGGCCTCGGTCTTTCCGCGCGGCTCGCCCTCCAGGTCTAGCGCCTGCTCATCATTGGGGTGGACCTGAATGGACAGCCATTGATCGGCGTCGATGAATTTCGCCAGCAGGGGAAAACCATCTCGCGGATCGGTTCCGCTTCCGATCAACGCGGCGCCGCAGGCAGTCGTCAATTCTCGCAGCGACTTGCCGGCCAGCGAACCATTGGCTACGATTGACGTATCGTGTAACTCCCACGCTTCGCCATAAGCTGCGTCGGTCGGTTGCGGCTTGTTCAAATGGGTCTTGAGCCTGCTGCCACCCCAAACTTTGACGTGCATGCTTGGCTCGAGTTTCAGCGGATACAGGGCAATAGCGCGCATCAGAATCCTCCAAATCTATCATACCCTGGTCTTCCATTGGCTGCCGATATGCCTGTATGTGATATAATGATCCTGTCTCAGATCGACTCGACTGCAAGACAGTTTTTGCTGTGATACCCTTCTTTGCGTGGCGGGATCGCTCGATGATTGCACAGCCAACCCCACAAGAATATCTCGATGACATGCACGCCATCGGGATTCCGCATCTCTTCCAGTCTTTTATTGGTACGCGCGAACGCGCAGCTGGTATCCGCCGGGCGCGCCAAGAGCTCGGCCGGCTGCGCACGGAATTGACCCAGCATCGTGACAACCTGGGGGGATCTAACGGCGCGCTATCCCCCGAAGAAACTAGAAGGATGGCATCCCCGCTCAATCTGTTGCTGCTTTTGCATGAGCAACTGTTGAGCGAAGTCAATGATCTGGAGCATAGCCTGAGTAACGGCAAGCCCCTCCCATATAATTTTCGCTTTGGCCAGCATATCTTTGGCGATGAAGACGCAGGCCTATGGTATATCGGCAGCCAGGAGCAGTTTGAAGAGTGGGGACGCATTCAGCAATTCAAGCGGCGGCTGGACGCCTTGCGCGTGCAAGGGCAGCCGATACGAGAACAGCTCGGCAGCATTCGCGCGGATCTGCAAGCGCTGGGCGAGAAGCATCATAATACGCGGCAGAAAATCGATCGGCGCAACACGCGTATTTTTGTCATGCGCCGACTGGGCATGCTGGTAGTCTTGATGGCCGCCAGCGGAACCGTGGGCATCCACTATTTCAACAGCTTTCGCAACTTCAGTCTGGTCGCCTTTGGATTGGCCGCGGCTTGTTTGATCTTGATCCC
Organism: Chloroflexota bacterium; assembly: GCA_026713245.1. Classification (GTDB taxonomy): domain Bacteria; phylum Chloroflexota; class Anaerolineae; order Aggregatilineales; family Phototrophicaceae; genus UBA6055. The sequence continues at coordinate 11,908 of JAPOOU010000129.1, read as the reverse complement.
GATCGTGGTCGCCAATTGGAAAGATCCGCGTACGCGCCTCAATTCGCGCAGGCGCAAGCTGGAAAGCGAAATGCGCGATTTGCAATACGAAGGCAACCAATATCATCAGCGCTATCAGCCGCTCGAATTGCAGGTCAAGGCCCTGGAAGTGCACTACAACCGCATGATGGATTCCTGGGAAAATGCCAGGCTGGTGAAACAGCGCCTCGATGGCTTCATTGAAGAGGCCCAACCTTTACGAGAACATGTCAACGAGATTAGGTCCGAGTTGGAGGGCCTGCGCCAGCAGCGCGACAAGTTGCAGCACAAGCTGGACGGGCGACAGAAGCGCGGCGCGTTTTTCCGCCGTATGTTCCTGCATGTCATGTTGGTTATCGCCAGCGGCGCGCTCGGCTTTTACCTGCATTACACCAACCAACGAGATTACGCTTCCGTCATGTATGGATTGGGGGCATTCTTCATTTTGCTGGTACCGCTGGCCTATATCGACTGGAAGAACCGTGATATAAAGCTGGAATCCAGGCTGCGCCAGGTCGAAACGAGAATGCGTCAGTTGCAGACGGAAGGCAAGCAAGTGATGAAGCGCTACCATCCCCTGGAGTTGCAGATCAAAACCTTGATCGCGCAGTACAAACGCTTGCGGGCCGGCATCGAGAATCTGCCGGAATCCGAGGCCTTCGCCTGATCGTTCAGCTTGGCAGGGCGGGATCAATACGATAGATTGTTCCGGCATAATCGACAACGTAAATCTCGCCGGCTTCGTCTTCACCGAAACTGCTGATCGCCCATCCGGTATTTGCGAACTCCTCCGCCCGCCAGTTCAGGTCGGGGTCGCGGTACATCGCCCACATCCGGCCGGTGCAATAATCTCCGAACAGGTAAACAGCTTCCAACTGCGGGATCGCGCTGCCGCGATAGACATAGCCGCCGGTAACCGAACAACCGAGCGAATGCGGGTACTCGAAGACCGGCGGCACGTGATCACTTGCGTTGCCGCCTGCGAATGGATTTGTTCCTTCCCAGACATTCCATCCATAGTTTTCGCCGCCGGCGCTGTCCGCCGGTTGAAAACTGATTTCTTCCAGAAGATTTTGCCCGACGTCCGCGAGGTACATGTCCCCGGTAACGCGATCAAAACTGAAGCGCCAGACATTGCGCAGCCCGTAAGCCCAAATCTCATCAAGCGCTGAATCGTCACCCACGAAGGGATTGTCCGAAGGTATCGCATACGGGCTGGCGCCATCAACGTCGATCCGAAGCATTGATCCCAGCAGCAGCCGTCGGTTCTGCCCGGCGCCCAGAGGGTCATTCGCCGAGCCGCCGTCTCCCAGGGAGATATATAGGAAACCGTCCCGACCAAAGTCGATGTGGCCTCCGTTGTGATTGGCATAAGGCTGCCCTAGCTGAAATATGATCTGGCCGCTGCCCGGGTCGGCGACGTCCGGATTGCTGAGGGAAACCTGATAGCGCGCGACGACAGTAGCGCCACTGCGGTCGGTGTAATTGACGAAGAACCCGCCATTAGCGCTATATTCGGGATGAAAAGCCAGACCCAGCAAGCCCTGTTCGCTGTATGGACGGTTCGCCGATGCCGAAATCAAGCCGGAAATATCGATAAAAGGCTGGCGCGCTCGTACCCCATCCTTGATGATCCACACCTTGCCGGTTTGCTCCAGAACAAAGAGGCGCTCGCTGCCATCGTCCGCGTGCGTCACGTATAGAGGCCGATTGAATCCGCTGGCGAACTCGCTAAATACAACCTCCTCTGCGCCGGGCGCGGAGTCGCGGGAAATAAGCGCTTCTTCTGGCTCCTGGGCCAGGCTCGAGCCGAGGCACAGGAGAAAAACTATTGTGATCGCTGTCAAATAAGTCTTCATTGACACTCCTTGGATTAGGGTCTGCCGGGCTGGCTTTTGGCTAGGCGCGTCAGGATCGCGTGATTGTTGGCGCGTTCCGGCGCGTCGATCCGTTCGTCTCCATGTATCAGTTTCAGACAGCGAATCAAATGCGTTTCGATGTTGACCTGGCTGCGCGTGCGCGACTTCAGCCAGCTCTCGCCCCAGATTTCCGCCGCCACGCTGATGCAGTGCAAGGACTGCTCGGACGGGCTTTGATCGAGCCGGTTCGGCAGCAATTCGTCGATGAGCTGCCAGCGCATGTCTTGCCATTTGCCGGCCGCGATAATCGCGCCCGAGAACAGCGCCACATTACGCCAGCGCGCATAGTCGTGACAGAGCAGGGCGACGATATTTTCGGGGAAAATCCATCCTTCGGCGCTATGAGCCCGCAGCCCGGCCGGCATTTCGCACTCGTCGTAAAACTCCAGCAGCGCGCATGCCGCCAGGTACTCTTGAATCGTCAAGTGCGGGAAGCGGTACAGGTTGGGCGAATCGGCCACCAGAATGCCGTTGCGAGTCGCCAGGTATTCCAGCACGTCTTCAATGCCGGCGCCCAAGCCACCCCCCTGCGACTGCTGCTGCATCAATTTATCCAGCAGCCGCGCGCGATCAATAATCGTGGGATAGCGCTGATAGCTCTTCTGTTCCGAATGCAACTCGAATGCGATTAGCTTCAGCGCCGCGCGCATCCGGTCCAGATTAATGTTGGCGAGTTTCTCGTGCAGCTTGTCTGCCGGCGACGGGATATTCCAGCGATCGAGCAACTCGACCGTGTGCTCGTAAAGTTCGGCCCGCTTGTCCGGCAACTGTTTGTAGTCTTCGTGTATCAGCGTCAACAATGCCAGCATGAGCGGCTGGCGTGCCAGGGGCCAAAGCGCGCGATTCTCTCTGATCGCTTTGTATAGATCCGCCGCCATTGATTCGGACTGTTTTCCCGCCACTGCCCGCCCGCCCAGCGCGCTGGGACGGTTTTCCGCCACATTCGCGTACCAGCGCTCGATATAGGTCTTGACTTGAGTCCAGGTGAAGGGCGCCAATTCGGCGGAAGCGAATCGCTCGGACAAACGCCAGCGAGAATCGTGGCGATACGCATACGTACGGCTGGTCACGATCACGCGGCAACTGGGAAATCGATCCGCCCAGTTTTCGATTATCCGCTGCAAGATGATCCGGTCTTCGACTTCGTATACTTCGTCCAGCCCATCCAATACCAGCAAGCTGCCATATGCGGGCGCCGGTGTTAGTGAAGCCCCATGCTCATGTCTGGGGCGGGCTTGCTGTTCCGCCTCGGTGCTGCGGACATTTTCGCTGCCGCCGAGCGGCTCCGTCCCGGTTAGATAGGCTTCGAGGTGATCGCCCAGCTTGCCCGTGCTCCGCTTGACGTATTGCAGGAGATTCTCTGAAGTGCTTCCCGCCAGCGAGCTCGGAAACAGATCTTCGCTATTGCAGAAGTCGCGCAAGCTCGCGTATATCGGCAAGATCGGCCCGTGGATCCAGGACGCGCCCAACATCTCCAATCCCTTGACCTTGTCCTGGCGTTCCGCGCGGGGATCGCAAGCGTAAGCCAGCGCCGTCACGATGAACCGACATAGCGAACTCTTTCCGGTTCCCGCCGCGCCCGTAATCACGATCAGAGCGTGAGCGGAAATCACTTCAAAGACGGACTCGCGCACATAGCCCATATCTTTTTCGATCGCTTGATAGCGGCGCGCGTTCAGTTCTTCGATGCCGACCGAATGGAACGACCGCTGATCCGTCCAGATGTCAACCGGTGTATACAGCTGATGCAGCATAGCCGGACTATGATGCTGCGAGGCCGGATGGATAGTCGTGGTCGGGATGTTCCATTCGCTCCGTACCGCCGACAGATAGTTCTTTAGCGCTGCTTTGCTGCCGGTGTAATGCTCGGCGACGATGTTGACATCCTGCCCGGCGAAGATTACATGGCCGCCGGCCGATATCGAGCCGGCTTGAACGCGCACGGCCGAGGGATAGTTGAGCTTGTCGCGCATCGTCTCCAGCAAATTGCGCGCGAACTGAATTGCCGCAGCGCCTTGATTCGCCGAGCCGTCCAACCCGCCTGTCGCCACGATCAACCAGTCCAGACCGACAAGTTCATCGCTGCGCAGGTTATCCGGGGCCAAATCCCGCCCCGCGAGATCTTCCGCGCTTCGTGTGTAATCGCGATCGCGGTAGATCTCGGTCAGGCGTTTGCTGAGCGGAGCGCTGTAGCGAAATTGTTTGAGCAGACGACGCAGCAGCTCGAGCTTGGTCTGTGGGCTTGGCATGACCGGCGTGAAGACCATCATCACCAATTTCTGATAGGGACTATCCAAGGTTGAATTGTCAGCCAGTTGTTTCAGGCTTCGCCAATTCGCCTGGACATATTTTCGCCAGGTCGTTGACGATGTGATGAGCGCTTGATTGCGAGGCTGCCGCTCAAGCTCTATGCTGGCGCTGTTACCCGAATAACCGCGTCGCTCATGCCTGGCGCGGGCTTGCGGTTTTGTCTGAGCGCGCGGGACTCCTTGACTGTCGTCTTGCGGCTGCGATTGACGCTTGACCGGTCGATTCATAATGACTTGGCTCTATTGATCCCGGGAACCTGGTATACGCCGGCGGGTGGTCATCCCGTATTATTCGCCGAATTGTGCCGCCGTATGGAATCGTGAAAATTGACCGCGACTTCTCCAAAACTGGCCAGGATGGCCCCCACCAGGGGTTGATCAAAAAGCGTGAGCGCCGCAGCCGTGAGCGCGGGCGAAAACCGCAGCAGCGACTTTGCCGCCCGCAGCAAGATGCGCGGATTCGGCTTTTTTTCTTTGGTCAGTTGCGCCTCGACCGTCTGCAAATCGTGCATAGCGGCTTCTTGCAGTTGCGGATTTAGATTCTCTTTCCGTATCGTATCTTCGACGTCGCGGATGCTGCGAATCATAATGTCCAGTTCTTTCGGCGTCGTTTCCACTCCGCCGACCGTCACAGTCTGGTTTGTATGCTGCGCGACATCGCCCCCCGTCTGCACATGTACCTTGCCGTCCCGCCCGGCGAAGACAACATGCCCGGTCACCGAGAGATGGTCAATCTCGATGTTCAGGTCACGCCGGTAGGGCATTTCGTTCTGCAAGCTTCGTTCGCTGGATTTCATTTTCGTCGATCCTTGGCGCTTGGTAATGTTTTCATCATATCAATAATTCTGATTTCAGGCGAATGCCCAGATATCCAGCAGTGCTGAATTCTGTGGATATTGCAGTATCTTCACCGCAATGACACAAAGGTTTATTCTTAATTGCTCAGTAATTGCAAGTAAGTAATGAGAATCATCAACAGGGACGAACTGTAGGGGCGTTTCGCCGAAACGCCCGCAAAATAATCGAAAACGTTGTAGGGGCGACTCTGTGAGTCGCCCACTTGCGGCATCCACTACATATCACTTTTTCGCATGACTAACTTTGGTACTACTTCTGTGCTCTCTGTGGCGAATCTGCAATACTGCGCTCTCAATAGGGCTGTATCCGCGTTTTTCATCACCGATAGATACTCACCCCCAAGCGCTCAGGGGAGACCAACCAGACGGATGCCGATTGACGAATAGCGCACGCGCGGCTCCAGATAATAGCGAAACGAGGTCTGCGCCCGGTCGCAGGGGCTGACAAAACTGCCGCCCGCCACCGCCCGCCGTTGGTCGCGTCCGTCTTCCGTTGCCGCCGCCGTGTTCAGCGTCCACTCCCAAAGATTGCCCGCCATATCGTAAACCCCGTAGGGACTCGCCCCTTTGTGGTAGCGGTTGACCGGCGTCGTCATCTTTAAGCCGCTTTCCAGCGTATTGCAATGCTCTTCATCATAGTCGTCGCCCCAGGGAAAATAGCGATCGTCATCGCCTTTGGCGGCGCGCTGCCACTGCGCGATGGTCGGCAGCGATACCTTCATCTTCAGCAGGCTGCCCAGCCAGTTGGAGAACGCGCTTGCCTCGTACCAGTTGACATTTTCTCGCGGGCGATCGTCCCCGGCGAAGCGCGACTCGGCGATGCCTTTGCCTTGCTTGAACCAGCGCATCGCGTACTCGGAAAAGTCCCACCAGCGCGCGTTCTTGTAGCCGTCTTCCGCCCTGGCAAAAATATCGAATTGCGCGTTGGTCACCGGGTACATGCTCATCACAAAATTATCAACCTGGACGATCATCTCGCCAAATTCCTCGTCCGCGCCAACCATGCTGGAGATCGCCACTGTGCCATAGGGAATATCGCACCACTGTAACATCGGCAAGATTTCCTCCGCCGACGCCTCTGCCGGGACGACCTTCCGCGACACGATGGCTTGATTGCTCGCGGAGGCTGGCGGCAGCTTGACAACCTGGCTGCTGAAACCGCGCTCGGACCTTTCTTCACGACTCTCTTCTAGCTTGGGCCTACTAATGGTTTGACTGTCGAAGCGCTGCAGCTCCTGCCCGGCGTCGGCCGCTTTGAAGTGGTTGCCGCCCCGCGCCTTGATCGATTCATTGGAATCGCACAGGCCCTGCAAACCTTGCGGATCGTAATCGCCGAACTCCCGGATGAACTCGGCGAGGGCTTCGCATGCCATTTCCCGCGTACTTTCGAAGGCGAAGAGCGCTACGATGTGCTGATACTCGCGCTCCACCTCCCGGGATTGCGACCTTTCCGCCACTTTGGATTCGGCGATCCGAAGCAGGTTGTCGAGTCGAACGAAGCGAGACTGATAGCCGCTGGCTTGCGCCTGGCGCAACAATACGATCGCATTGTCATAATCGCCCTTTTCCAAAGCCCGAACCGCGCTGCTAACCAACTCTACCGGGCTCGACCGGGAGACCGGGCCCGCGCCGATGGGCTTGGTCGGCGCCGGACCCGTCGTTCCCTGTCGGCGCTCGACAACCAAAATGGAATTCAGCAAAGATGTCACGTTTTCCACCGTCAGCTTTTCCGACAGATCTACGTATTGCCAATCTCTCATCTTGTCCGGCAATACCGTGTCTTTGTTGATCAGTACCGGGATGATTTGACGTTTGAGCCGACGGGCGATTTCCAGTTCCCGCCGGCAGTAAAGGGAGGCGACAGAATCGGGCGAAAGCAAATAGACAAAGACCTCGCACCAGTCCAGACGTCTCAGGATTTCCTTCCACCAGTCCTGGCCCGCATACAGCCGCTGATCGTACCAAACATCGTGCGCATGCAGGGTCTCGATGACTCGAATGCAATAGGGCTTGTCCACCCGAGCGTAGCTGACGAATATCTTCATGCTTCGTTCCGCTTCACCGGTTGCGGCGCGTCGGCGATGGCGGCCCGGCTTGCTGGACTGTCGATTCGCCGCAAGGCCGCGATGGCAAAGTCTCGGATAGACTGCGCTTCCCAATCTGGCTTGCCGTCGTCGCTCAACAACCGCGCCAGCGTCGCTATATCGTCCTCGTCAAAAACTGGCGCCAGCGTCTTGGTCGCGTACCAGCGCAGGTGGATGAATTCATCGCCCAGCGCATGCTCGAGATGCCCGCGCGCCAGATTTGGATTGATTTGTTGAATTGACTTGAGCGCGGCCAAGCGAACAAAGCTGTCGTCATCGCCTCTGAAGGCATCGGCCAGAGCGCGTATCGCTTTGGACTGTCCCAGCTCGCCCAGCGCTTCCGCAGCGGCTTCCCGAACGGCCTGCCGCGGACTGCCCAGAAGCGGGATCATCTTGTCAATTGTATCCGCGGCGCTATGTACCACCAGCGCGCGGATCGCGGCAACTTGCACGATCCAGTTGCCATCGCCCAGGCGCCGGGACAAAACGCGCTTTGATTCCGGATCTTGCAGCCAGGCCAGGGCTTCCGATACCGCCCAGCGCACATGCCAGTTCTCGTCCTCTGCGGCGGCGCAAAGCGCGCGCAGTACCGAGTTATGATCTTTGCCCCGCAGATGCTTGGCGAACTTCCGCAAGAACTTCGCCGCTTTCTGCGTTCGTCCCCAATCATCGTCTCGCAGCAGTTCCAGGGTCCGCAAAACTTTTTCTTCGTCGCTGAAAGCCTGTCCAGGCCGCGCGGCCGTATCGGCCCCAGGGACGCGCAAGGACGGGCTGTCCGCTGCCACTCGCTGGTCGCTGGCCACAGCCTCAGAAATCGCCGCGACTGCATTGCCAGCGATCTCGCCAATAGTCGCGGCTTTGTCGCGCGGACGGCGACGGTCCTTGCGCAGCCGTGTCAAGGCGTCCAGCGCCGGCGCGAATTTGCCCGCCTGCAAGATATCGATCACTGCGGCCACGGTGCTTGCATTATCGCTGTCGAGCAACTCCAGCAAGTCGTCAAGCGCCAGATCGGGACAGTCCTTGAGCAGCTCCGCGGCCGCATCGACAATCGCTTGTTGCGGGTCGGACAAGGCCGCGACCAAGGCTTTGCGCGCCGTTACCTGTTCCGAAAAGCGCCACAAGATTTCGTATGTCGCCAAGCGCACAAGCGTCTCGCTGTCACTCGTCATATCAAGCAAGTGCGGCAAAGAATTGGCCGGGGGATACTCAGCCAATCGCTTAAGCGCCCGGTGCCGCTCTTGCCAGTCACTATGCCGCAGTTGACGTTCAATATCATCCGGTATGCCGTCGTCCGGCGGCGCCAGGGCCGGCGGCAGTTCCGCTTGAGCGCTTAAGCCCTCCAGGGTTTGATCGCCGTACAAAAGAGCGCTGAGACTGCTGCCGGCGATAACTGTGGACTCGGGCGGGCTTTCCAGCACTTGCGCTATATCATCTAACAATACCTGGAAGTGATCGCGGTTGGGCAAGTGCTTGATCGCTCCCGCCATCTTGCTTCTCATTTGCTCGGCCCGCTTGTGGCCCGCGATCGCCGAGCGCAAGGCCGCGGGCAAGTCAGCCCCGGCGCCCGCCAACTGCGCCAAACCAATCGCCAAATCAGCCTCATTGTGATCGACCATTAGTTCATAGAATTCGGGATTGAGCGTCAGACCTCCCTCATCGGCAAGAGCGAGCAACCTGCTCGATACAGCTCTGCCGCGCGTCCGCAGCGCCTCGACAACGGACTGAACATGCTCGGGATTTTCTTGTGACCAACGCAGCAGGCTCACAAGAATATCGGAATAAGCGTAGTTCATCAGCGCGAGCGCGATTGCGTCCTGTGGCAGCGCTTCTCCCGTTTCCAGATCGTCCAGCAAGAGCGCTGCGGTCGGCAAAAACTTGATCTCACCCAGCATCCAAATCGCATTGGCCTGGATATGCGGGTCCGGGTTCCTACTCAGCTTGACAAGATACGATACCGCCAGCCAAAGCCGGTAGTCCGCAATTGCGTCGATGACCGGCGTCGGCGAATGGCGGTCTATGGACGCGACTCTTTCAACGAAGGCAATCGGCAAGTCCAAAGGCAGCGCCAGTATTTCTTTCCAAAGCCACAATTGCGCCGCTTTGTCATAATCTGTCATTTGTCCGACGAGCGACTGCGCTGTCTTTTCAAAATCGGGCATGCTATTGACGCAGGCGCGGAATGCCGAACGCGCGGCGGCGTTCTGCGCTGCGGCTCGCAGCAAATGGTCGATTAAGATCTCTTGCGCCGATTCGTATATGTTCGGATGCCGTTCCAGGCAAGCGCTGGCAAGGAATGGGTCAGTCTCGGCAATCTCTTCGATCACCTTCTGGCGCTCGTCTTCAGCCAGGTTGTCGACCAGAACGAGGATCAACGGGTCCCATTTCTGCTGCGCGCGCGCGCCTGTCGCTGCGAACTGCGGCACGGTCAAGTATCGCTGCAAGCCGTGCTTGCTTATGTGTCCGGCTGCCAAATAGCACTTGTAAACGGTCGACCAAAAGCGGAGGTAGGTGCCGGCCGCCTCCAGTATTCCAATCTCGATTAAGGAGTCAACCAGCAGCTTGTCGGATGCTTGCTGTTCCGCATCCTGTCGCCGAATCTGTTGCGCCGTCTCTAACTGCATCATGTTCCACGCCAGAGTGCGGCCGAAGTCGATCAATTGCCTGGAATCAATACCTCCGCTTGCCAATGCCAATTGCTGGCTGCGCGAGACAATCAGGGCCGGTAGCGGATTGCCCTGCCAGTGACTGACCGCCAAAGCCGTATCGGCGGCGACGAGCTCGATCCCGAGCGACAGATGGTCCAGTTGATGGCGACTTATGGGCGTCTCTAGCTGGCGCAGTATCTGCCTGAAACTATTGACTTGATCCAGGGTCAGGCAAGCCGAAGCGAGTTTCAAAGCCAGACCCGATGTTATTGCGCCCGGCGACAACAGCGGCGCTTCCGGATCGCTCGTGACCTGTCCGCTCGCGAGCGTGACAAACCTGTGACCGGCGCTAGCCGATCTCCATGCGCTCAGTTCAGCCGCATAGCTGGGAAACCGCTTGACCAATACATGCCAATTGTTCAAATAAAAGACCGCTGTATTGCTCCCCAGCCAATGTTTCCAATAGGAGATCAACTGCCATTCCGATTCCATAAACGAAGCCAAGGAGGGAGTCGCTTCATCCCATTTCATCAGTTCCAGCCAGATTGGCAGGGGCGAATGACTGTCGCGCAGCGCGCTGTGCGCATGAACCAGGCTGAGCAATCTCGCGAAGAACGCCGTGCCGCTGCCGGCGTCGCCTTGCAGCAGGAAATCACTTTCACCCGCCGACCACCCCAACAAGTTTTCAATTGTCAAGGAGCCGTCGGCATGGGGGACGACGAAGGCCCAGTCCTGAAGCAGCTCTGCCGGATAGCCCCGTGGGCGCACTGGCGCCGGTGATTGTCCCGACTGGACGCGGAGAGAAGTCCAGGCCATGGGTAGCTTGGCCAGGTATAGTTCGACATCGGCGATGTAGTTGCGCAGATAACCTGATCGCTCGCCGGTCTGCTGAGCCGATTCGGCTTGTGGGATCTGGTTGAGCAAGTTTTCGACGCTCAGATCCTCAGGCTCATCAAACCAGCGGCGGAAGTCGATCCAGTCATCAAAGGCGAAATCGGCAATTTTTTCCGTCGCGAAATCACGCGGAATAACGGCGATGACCGGTATGTTTCGCTTGCGCAACTGTTCGTATTCCCGCCGGCAGTATTCGGTTTCAAGATAATCGTCCGAAACGATCACTAGCGCGCCGGTGGCGAGCTGATATGCCCGGCGGATGCTCTCCTGCCAATCTTCAGTCGGGCTGATTTCAAAACGATCGAGCCAGATATTCCGGTAATAGCGAATCAGCAGGTTCGAAAGTTGAAACGCGTAGCGCAAATCGATGTTGTGGTAGGAAAGGAAAATCAAGCTCTCGTTGATAACGGAACCTCGCGCCTCGTCCAGGGTTCTTTGTCCTCTCCTTGATTATACTATCGGCTGGCGAGGCTTCAATCGATTTCGGCCCTTAATCAGCCCAATCGCATCAGCTATTCCCTTCACCGCCGCCCCTCGTTGTTCTAGGTGTCGCCGGTCAGTGTCTACGCGACCTACGCGCCCTACGCGCCCCCGCGCCTCTGTGTTCAAATAAACCTGTACCATCCCCGCCAAAATATCCCTACACCTTTTACAAGGACCCCGTAGGGGCGACCGGCGGTCAGTGTCGCCGGGCTGTGTCTATGCACCCTACGCGACCAATCTGGTCGCCCGCCAAAAACCTCTGTGCCTCTGCGCCTCTGTGGCCAAGGAAAAACCTGTACCATCCCCGCCAAAGAATCCCTACACTTTTTACAAGGACCCCGTAGGGGCGACATACCATGTCGCCCGCCAAAAATCCTCTGTGCCGGCGGTCAATGTCTACGCGCCCTCTGTGGCTATCGAAAAATCTCTGTGCCTCTGCGCCTCTGTGGCTAAAAACCCAACGTTATAATCCCCAAACTCGCGACCAAATCTTCACCCCGCCACAGAACAGCCGTGCTAACCTGACTCTCACAACCCATTCAACACAGAACAGCCCAAACATGATAGGAGGCATCGCCCCAACGTGAAGAAACGCAAAATGAAACCATCAAATTCGAATACTACTACGACGATCAAGTTCAAACACTCCCACCTTGGACAGGCGCAAGTCATGGACCACCACGCGCGCTTCAAAGTCGT
>JAPOOU010000186.1 GCA_026713245.1 Chloroflexota bacterium | reverse complement strand
TGGGAAGCTGCAGACAGGCCAGGTTGACAGCGGCAGGCTGTCGGCGGGAAACCGGGAAATGCTGTGGCGATTGAGGGCGAGCCAAGGGTCGCGTAGACACCGCCCGCCGACCGCCCCTCGAGTATTTCGTCATAAGCCGCTCGGCGCGTAAGCGGCGAAAAGGTTCCAGGAATGCCGCGCTCGCACAGAATAATAAGCCTCCTCGTCGCATGAGCGACCCGGTTTATTAAGAAATACCTGCTTGGCGATCGGCGCAGGTATCGGTTTGAAGATTGTCCGTCTTTGTCCATTTGCAGACCCAGCAATATCATTTTGGGACAGTAGCGCCTCTTTTGGACACTGTCGCTTGGTTTGAAAAGCGGCGGCCCCGTGTGCTGCAACATTGAAGGATACAGCAAGGCGGGGAGAAAAGGGCGACTATATGGTCGCGTAGACACTGGCTGTCGCTGGCCCGTACAACTTTTCGGTTATTTTGGTAATTTCATTCATACTGCAATCATTCTCATTACTTACTTGGAATTACTTCTGTGCCCTCTGTCCTTAACTTTCAGTTGGCTCTTCCACCGTTGCAGTAGACACGTATTCCGAAGCGATTGACCGGCTGCAACTACGCAGTCGCGAGCAACGAAAAGTAAGAAGCGTGTAAAATCGTCCCGCGTAAACGCATCATAGAACTGGAAAGACCGTTAGTATATCTAGTATAATCAGCGGTATACATCCGCGACTGACGCGAGATATTCAGGAGGTAACCTGGTGAATTTCAATCCTAATGTGCAAACGATCGACATGCCTGGCAAGATGAAACGGCCTCTCGACGGTGTGCAACTGAACAAAGTGATGCGCGGCGTTTATGGCTGGATGACCATGGGCCTTGCCATCACGGCCTTCGTCTCGATCTTGCTGAGCACGACCGGCTTCATCCCGTCGCAGATCATGTTCTTCGTGGTGATCATCGCGCAGTTCGGTATCGTCATCGGCCTGAGCGCGCGCATGCACAAGCTCTCGCCGACCAATGCCGGCTTGCTATTTTTCACCTATTCCGCGCTGACCGGCGTGACCTTTTCGATCATATTCCTGATCTATCCCATCGGGTCGATTGCCGCCGCCTTCGTGAGTACGGCCGGCGTCTTTGCCGCGATGACCGTGGTCGGGATGACAACCAAGACGGACCTGAGCCAGTACAGCAGCTATTTCATGATGGGCTTGATCGGCCTGTTCATCGCCATGTTCGTCAACTTCTTGCTCGGCAGCGCCTTGATCGACTACGTCATCAGCATCTTCGGCGTGCTGCTCTTCACCGGTCTGACGGCCTACGATACGCAGCGCATCGCCAATATGGCCGCTGATCCGCGCCTGGCGCTGGATCCCGACCAAACGGTGAAATTCAGCGTGATGGCGGCCCTGACGCTCTACCTGGACTTCATCAACCTCTTCCTCTTCATGCTGCGACTCTTCGGCGGCGGCCGCGACTAGCGACCTCTCGACATTCAGAGTGCGAATGCAGGGCGGGCGAAAGCCCGTCCTTTTGCGTTCCTCGAAAGACCGTTTAGCGACTCCTTTGGCACTCTATCGACATCGCTTGATAGCAGGTCATTTCGCGCCCAATAGACAGCCGCGTAGGGGCGACCAATCTGGTCGCCCTGTTTGTCGTATATAAATCTCGGGCGACATGGTATGTCGCCCCTACACCGCGTCCTTGCGCCGCCTTGCGAGAGAGGATTGTTCGCGGCGATTGCGCTGTCCTCAGTGGTTAAGGTTGTCAGTTTCAACCGAAAGGATACGCTTCCCGATTCGAATAAGCTTGAATCAACCCGCGCAGTTGCGTTATCATTTGCTTAGACTGAATTCGGGACAGAATCCGGTCTAAGATTACTATAGTTAATGTGAGGAGAAAAATCGTGAACAACGCTTTTTTCAAGAAGACGCTGGCGCTTGCCGGCCTACTTTTGCTGCTGCTCGCGAGTTTTGGCGGCGTGGCGGCGCAAGACACCGTCACCCTCGAGTGGTGGACGACATCGGGGCGCGATTCGCCGGAGCCCGCAATACGCAACTTGATCGCAGCTTTTGAAGCCGAGCACCCCAATATCAAGATCGATGTCAGCATCATGGCGGAGGGCGCTTACAACGATCTCATGAACACGGCCTTTGCCGCGGGAGAAGGTGTGCCTGATCTCGCCTGGTATTGGTCGAACAACTGGCTGCCGCAGGCCCTCGATATCACTGACCGCCTGGATAACGATCCTGATATCAGCCGCGACATCTTCCACACCGAATACTTCAACAACTGGGTCGTTTGGAATGACAGAGTCATTGCCCTGCCCTACGATATTGGCGCCAATTTCGTCATGTACAACAAAGATGTCTTTGATGACGAAGGCGTCGAATACCCGACCGAAGATTGGACGCCGCAAGACTACCTCGAAATCGCCAAATCCTTGCGAAATGAGGACAAGCGCCGCTGGGGTGGCGACCGTCCCCGCGGACCTTTCCGCGCCCTTTGGCGCAATATGGGCGCCGTCAACCCATATAGCGATGACAGCACGACTGTCGAAGGCAATATCAACAGTCCCGAATCCGTCGCCGCCTATACCTGGCTCTGGGATCTGGTCGACAGCGACGCCACGCCGACACCGGCTGATCTCGAAGTGCTGGGCACCGAAGGCACTGGTCCGGTTGATCTCTTCATTGCCGGCCGCCTGGGCATGGCTACGCTCAACCCCGGCAGCATGGTATCGACGCTTGAAGCGGGCGTGAATTTCGGCGTCGTGCCAGAACCGCGCGTCCCGGGCAATGAAAACTGGGTCCACGGCTGGGCGCTGCGCGCCGGCATCTGGAAAAACAGCGAGCACCCGGACGAAGCCTGGGAATTCCTGAAGTATTGGAACGGTCCTCCGGGCCAGCGCATCATGATGGAACAAGGTCTTGGTCACTTCCCGCCGATCCCGTCCGTGCTTGCGGAATACGAGCACGCCGATACTGAGTGGTTCCAGGGCTTTGTGAACGTGCTTGACGCTACCCAAACGGCCTCCTGGCGCAAAGACCATCCCTGCTGGCGCGGCGCCGTCATCCGCGGCGTTAGCGATGCCTGGGATCTGATCATGCTCGGCGAAATCGAGCGTGACGAAGTGCAAGCTACGCTGGATGCCATGGTCGAACCGGGTCAAGCTGCGCTCGACGAATGCGTGCCGCGCCTCGGCGGCTGATTCTTGCTCCCCACCCCGGCCCCTCCCCCCCAAATGAGGGAGGGGCATTTCTGCAATTGCTTCGACCACGTTAGCTCCCCTTCCCTCTTCATGGGGATGCTCGCCATAGAGATGGCGAGGGGGGCCGGGAGATGGGGGTGGATATCCCATGCTTTCATTCTGGCGAAACCTGACACCTCAAGAGCGCCGTAACGCAAAAACCGGCTATTTGGCGCTCTCTCCCTGGATGGTGGGTTTCGTCGTCTTCTACGTCTTCCCCATAGTCGCCACGATCTACTTCAGCTTTAACGAGTGGACATTGGCTAAACCTCCGATCTGGGTCGGCCTGGACAACTACGTGCGCATGTTCACGCGCGATCCGTTATTCGTTAGTTCGCTCAAAGCGACGACATCATTCGTTGTCATTTCTCTCCCTTTGAAACTCGTGCTCGGTCTGATGCTGGCGCTGCTGCTCAATCTCAAGATCCCGGGTATGAACGCATTTCGCACGATATTCTTCATTCCCGCCGTCATATCAGGCGTCGCCGTCTCGTTGATGTGGATTTGGTTCTTGAATCCGGATACCGGTGTCGTCAACACCCTGTTGAGTTACTTCGGCATTCGGGGACCGCTCTGGTTCTGGGACCTGCACTGGGCGCTGCCCTCGGTTGCCATAATGAGCATCTGGAAGGTCGGCGGCGCGGCGATCATTTATTTGGCCGGCTTGCAGAATATTCCGGCGCATCTTTATGAAGCCGCCGAAATCGACGGCGCCGGCAAATGGAGCCGCTTCTGGAAGATCACCTTGCCCCTCTTGACGCCCACTCTCTTTTTCCAGCTCATCATCGAGCTCATCGACGCCTTCAAAATCTTCACCGAAGCCTACGTCATCACAAAGGGCGGCCCCCTTAAGGCAACATATTTCTTTCTCTACTACTTTTACGAGGAAGCCTTTCGCAATGCCAATATGGGTTATGCCTCGGCGCTGGCGCTCTTCCTGCTGGTAGTCATCTTGTCGGCCACCGTCTTCGTGCACTATACCTCCAAGAAATGGGTCTTCTATGAGAATTGATCCATCCTTGCTGTGGCGTAAAACAACCACGCTGACCGCAGCGCAGCAGTTGCGGCGGAGTACACTGCGGCGCCGTGCAAAAAAGCTCGCGGGTCATGCAATCGTCTATGCCGTCATGATCACTCTGGCATGCGTCTTTATGCTGCCGATCTTTTGGATGGCTTCTACATCGCTCAAGCTTCCGCGCGAGCTCATGGCTTGGCCACCAGAATGGATCACGTCCAATCCACAGTGGGGAAACTACGCCGAGGCTTTCGGCAAATACCCGCTCGCCCGCTACATGCTAAACAGCGCCATTCTCGTCATCGCCAATATCGTCGGGGCGCTCCTGTCGGTGCCGGTAATCGCCTATGGCTTCGCCCGCTTCAACTTTCCCTTCAAGAACGTCCTCTTCATCTTAATGTTGAGCATGATGATGGTGCCCGGGCATATCAAACTAATTCCCTTGTACGTACTCTATCTGCGCCTGGATTTGATCGATACCTATTGGCCCCTGATTTTGCCGGCCTATACTGGCAGTCCCTTTTTCATCTTTTTGATGACCCAATTCATGCGCACGATTCCCCGCGAACTGGACGATGCCGCGCGCATTGACGGCGCCGGCGCCTGGGGAATCCTCTATCGCATCATCATCCCTCTCTGCCGTCCAGCCTTGACCGTCGTGGTTGTATTCACTTTTTTGTGGACCTGGAACGACTTCCTCGAGCCAATCATCTTTCTGCGCGATTACGACTCGTTTCCTATATCTGTGGGGCTGGCGTTCTTCCAAGGGCGCTACAGCATAGAGTGGCACCTGTTCATGGGCGCGACGCTGGTATCCATCATCCCGATTCTGGTGGTGTATTTCTTCGCCCAGAAGCATCTCATCGGCGGCCTGGCTTCAATCGGCATTAAAGGCTGAGGCGCCGCCCTCACTTCGCCTTGCGCGCCCGATAGCCGAGCAGAACCACCGTGGCGAACACACCCGAAGCCGCCCAGAGCAGAAAGGGCGCGTTAAGCTCGATTGCGGACAAGGCATTGCCAATTGGCGGCATGATGCTGCCGCCCAGATTTTGCAGTACGCCGCCGAAGCCCAGGGCGCTGCCCATAAAAGCGACCTCCAGGCCCGCCACCTCGGTGATCGAGGCCCCCATCAAAGCCATGAAACTGTCGAAGCAGCAGCCGGCGATCACCATTGCCAATATGACAACCGGATAGCTATCGCCAGCAAAAAACATCAATAGCGTGCCCAGCGCCATCAGCGTCGTGCCCAATGCCATCACCAAGGGCCGGTCGCCCAAACGATCCGACAGATGCGAGATCGGCACCACGCCAATCAAACTGGCAAGAAAGAAAATAGGGATTGCGCTGTCGGCATCGACAGCCTCCCAACCAATCTCGCGCAGATAGGTCGGCACATAACCCACCAGGCTGTTCATCAGCCCCAACACCCCAAAGACCGCCAGCGCGATCGTCCACAGCTCGCGGAAGCGGGTAACATAACGCAAGTTGGAGACTACCTGCCGCATATTGAGACGGCTGGTTCTGCCTCTTAAGTCTACAGGCGGATGCAAAATCGCCCATATGAGCCCCAGGACGACCGAACAAAGGCCAAGAAAGATCAACACCGCCCGCCAGCCACCAAATAGCGGCGACAGCACCGTCGCGCTATAACGCGAGCCCAGCATCGCGCCAGTAGCGAAACCCGCGGACATAACGCCGGCGGCGAAACCCAACTGCCGCGAAGAAAACCATTCACGGTTCAGCTTGATGAAATTCATCGGCAGGATCGGCTGCACCACGCCAAACAGAAACGAAAACAGAAATAGTGACCAAAAATCAACAGCCAAACCGCGCAATGCGCCCGCGAGACCCGTCGCCAGACAGAGTACAACCAGCATGCGGCGCGTGCCGAAATAGTCGACAAAACTGCCGCCCAGTAACGACGTGAAGATGCCCATCACCGTGCCCACGCCCCAAATGGCGCCGATCTGTATCAGATCAAGATCAAGCGACTCGGCGATCTCGCTGAACATCGCCGATAAACCGGTTGTGGGGAAACCCATAGCGATGAAGCCCGAGAGGGTCACCATCGTCAGAATCACCCAGCGATAGGGCGAATGCTGACGGTCATTATGATCTATGAAAGGGGGCATCTGCGGCATTAAGCCTGATGTGCTCGGTCGCAACCGTCTCATGGTATCGCAAAACAAGCCGATCACAAGGGACAGGGAAATGGGCCGTTGAAGTCCTTGCTCGCATTATTGCAAGCGTGGCTTGCGCTTGCGGTAGCCGAGCAGGACCGCGGTGGCGAAGAATCCCGACCCCGCCCAGAGCAGGAACGGCGTACTCAGGCTGATCGTGCTCAGCGTATTGCCGAGCGGCGGCACAAAGGACGAGCCGACATTCTGCAGCATGCCAACGAAACCCAGCGCGCTGCCCATCAACGCCAGCTCCAGGCCCTCCACCTCGGTGGTGGACGCTCCCTTCAAGGCCATGAAACTGTCGAAGCAGAAGCCGCCGACCGCCATCGCCAGCATCACGCCCCAAAAGCTGTCGCCGACAATATACATCAGCGCGCAGCCAATCGTCATCATCGAGGTGCCAAAAGCCATGACCAGTCGCCGATTGCCCAGCCTGTCGGACAGATGTGAGATGGGCACGACACCGATTAGACTGCAGAAGAAGAATACGGTCATTGCCGAGTCGGCATTGATCGGATCCCAGCCGATTTCACGCAGATAAGTCGGCACATAGCCTCCCAGCCCGCGCATCAAGCCGAGTACGCCAAAGACCGCCATGGCAATCACCCATAATTCGCGGAAGCGCGCAACATAGCGATAATTGCTGATAATCCTCCGAATGTCCGGTCGCTCCCCGCGCCGCCGCTCTACCGGCGGATGCACAAGCGCCCAAAGGAACGCGAGCGCTATAGCGCATACGCCCAGGAAGATCAGTACCGCCCGCCAGCCGCCAAGCAGCGGCGAAAGCACAGTGGCGCTCATACGCGATCCCAACATCAAGCCGGTCGCGAAACCGGCCGACATCACGCCGGAAGCGAATCCCAACTGACCCGAAGGAAACCACTCCCGATTGAGCTTGACGAAATTCATCGGCAAAATCGGCTGCACCATGCCGAAAAGAAATGAAGAAAAGAACAGCGACCAGAAATCAAAGGCGAATCCGCGCATGGCCCCGCTGATGCCTGTCGCAAGGCAAAGAAAAACCAGCGTTCGCCGCGTGCCGAACTGATCGATCAAGGTGCCGCCGACCAAAGCCGTAAATATGCCCATCAAGCTGCCGACGCCCCAAATCACGCCGATTTCGACCAGGTCGAGGTCGAGCGAATCGGCGATCTCGCTAAACAGGGCGGAAATCCCGGTCGTCGGGAAGCCCATAGCGATAAAGCCGGATAAAGTCACCATAACCAGGATCACCCAGCGATAGGGCGACTCCTGGCGCTGGCTTTGATCGAGCGCGGTTTTGATCACGACGGTTCCGGGGTCCCTGAATAGTGGGTAACGCAGGTATGGTATCGGATTGCTGCCTGATAACAAGGGACAGGCGCTCACCAACCCACCGCCCCGCCCGACATAAAGGTCAGCAGCTCCCGGGCCGGCTTATTTGCCTTGAAATAGCCCTCTGTTAGGATTCCGAAACACAAATGACAATTGGTTGTAGGAACAGCTTTAGGCTCTATAATTCAGGTGACTTAACGAACGCTTATGAATGGCATGATTTGTGGTTTTTGGCTGGTTGAATCTAAAAGTCAACAGTGAGCGGCTGCAGGCGGATTTCGACGCCTTGGCAGAGATTGGCGTGACGATGGGTGGCGGCGTGTCGCGCCTGGCGCTCTCCAACGAAGACCTGGCGGCGCGCTCATGGTACGCCGACCGGATTGAAGAAGCAGGACTGCAAATCCGGGACGATGAGGCTGGCAATCTGAGCGGCCTGCTCTGCAGCGATGATCCAAACGCCAAGACCCTGATGCTCGGCTCGCACTTGGATACCGTCCCCAACGGCGGCCGCTACGACGGCGCCGTTGGCGTATTGATCGCACTGGAATGCCTGCGGCGTATCAGAGAATCCGGCATCAAGCCGAAATATCACCTGGAAGCGATCAACTTCACCGATGAAGAAGGTACCTGGCATTCGCTCTTCGGCAGCAATGCCATCATAGGCAATCTATCGGCCGCTGATCTCAACGACTCATTGCAAGCCAACGGCGCCTTTCGCGCGGCCCTCTATCGCGCCGGCATCCGCCCGGACGAGATCCAACGCGCCCAGCGCAATCCGGACGATATCCTGAGCTACCTCGAAGTGCATATCGAGCAAAGCAACAGCCTGCACGAGCAGGGCGCCGAACTGGGGATTGTCGACAGGATCGTCGGGCGCAGCACCTATAACGTGACCTTTTACGGTGAGGCCGCCCATGCCGGCACCACCACAGCGGAAGAACGCCGCGATGCCCTGCAAGGGGCAGCGGCGTTCATTATTTTGGCCCACAAGCTGGTCACCGAGGAGTACCCCGAAGGCGTGATCAATTGCGGGCATGTCAGTGTCAAGCCGGATACCTTCAACGTAGTGCCGGCGGAAGCGTCCCTGCGCGTCGAGTTCCGCCATCCCGATACGACGATGTTGACCGAGATGGAAGCGCGCTTGATCCGCCTGACGCAGGACTGCGCCAAGAGTTATCGGCTGTCGGTGGGGGTCGACCGGGTCCTGCGCCGCGAAGCCGAGCGCATGTCGCCGAATCTGGTACATCATTTCGAGCAAGCCTGCCGCCTGGAAAAAGTCAGTTACATGACCATCGCCAGCTATAGCGGCCACAATGCCCAGATTATGAACCAGATGGTCCCGGCCGGCATGATCTTCTTGCCCTCGGTCGATGGCATCAGCCATAATCCCAAAGAATTCACCGAGTGGCGCCATGTCGAGGTCGGCGCCAATGTGCTCTTGCGCACGATCTTGCAATTGGCCGTATAACTCGCCCCCTTTCCAACATCAAGTGGGACGGGCAGCCATTTGTCAGGCATTATCTGCATACAATGAGCTATGTTGGGGCGGCCTTTCAGGTCGCGCGAAAACACGTTCAAATGGATATTGAGCAAACATGAAACACCTCACACGACGCGAAAAAGAAAAAGAGATGCGGGACGCGGGGCGGCTGCCGAACGGGCAATCGCTGACCGAGAAGTTCCCGGTGCTGACCTACGGACCGACGCCCAGATTCAATCCCGAAAGCTGGGACTTGCGCGTCTTCGGCGAGGTCGCGGCGGAAAAACGCTGGACCTGGGAGGAATTCCTGCAACTGCCGACCGGCCAGATGACAGTGGATATCCACTGCGTCACCCGCTGGAGCAAGTTCGATACCAGCTGGGAAGGCGTGATGTTCAAAGACTTCCTGCGCCAGCTGGACTTGAAGCCGACGGCGCGCTACGTCATCGCCCACTGCGAATATGGCTATACCACCAATTTGCCGCTCGAGATCATGGACGATGACGATGTCATGCTGGCTTACAAATACGAAGGAAAGTTCCTGCACGAACCCGAACTGATGGAACACGGCGGTCCCCTGCGCACGGTGGTGCCCAAGCGTTATTTCTGGAAGAGCGCCAAGTTCCTGCGCGCCCTCGAATTCAGCCCCGTCGACAAACCCGGCTTCTGGGAACAAGGCGGCTACCACAACGACGGCGACTTCTGGCAGGAAGAGCGCTTCCAGCGCCGCGGCTTCTTCTAAAACTGACACCCGCCGCGCGCCCGGTTGATATCCCGGATTTTGGGATTTCCGCCCCCCGTTTAGCGGGGGGACCGAGGGGGGACCAGGCGGCTATCACAACGACGGCGACTTCTGGCAGGAAGAACGCTTCCAGCGCCGCGGCTTCTTTTAGTTTGCAGCTTTGGCAGCTAGATGATTGCATGGCGCAAGGGCTCAGCGAAGCGCAAGTTGCCACAAAATACCCGCAAGTTGCCCTGATCTTGACCCGTTTTTGAGCAACAGTATAGATAGAGTATGCATACAAGGGGGGTACCCCCTCCCCGGAGTGCAAGCTGAGGGCGGGCCGGGTTGACACCGGCAGGCAAGCGGGCAATGCTGTGGCGATTGCGGGCGAGCCAAGAGTCGCGTAGACTTGACCGCCTCTCCAGTATTTCGTCATAAGAGATGCCTAGCGATCGATAAGGTTTCGGTTTGAAGTTTGTCCATTTGCGGACAGAACAAACTCTTTTTCGGACATTAGCGCCTCTTTTTGGACAATGTCGCGTCGTTTGGGCCGGGCGCCGGGTTTGAACCCGGTTTGACAAGCGGCGGCCCGGGTCGGGCGGCTGCGGATTCTCGATTGTGTCGCCAGGCTTAGGATAGAGCAAGGCGGGCAGAAAAGGGCGATTATATGGTCGCGGGTTTGGGACGGCGTTGCGGGTTAGATGTCGTTTCAATTGAGATGTGCAAAAGCAAACACAGCCGCTCGGCGCGTAATCGGCGAAAAAGTCCCAGGAATGTCGCGCTCACACAATTCAGAACGACGCAAGTCAGCATCACAGAAATCCGCATTCAACAAAAATGCTCCTTTCAGTTTGGCTTTATGTAAATCCGCGCCTTTTAAGCAAGCCTCCTGCAAACTTGCGCCTTCAAGACACGCATAAGACAAATCCGCATCTTCAAGACAAGCGCCCCCGAGTCTCGCGTTAGGCATTTTTGCATCATGGCATTTGGCATCCTGCATTTCAGCCTCGTTCAGTTTCGCGTTGTGCAGCTTTGCAAACGTCAATGTAGCATCTCGTAGTTTCGCTTTGATCAGTCTAGCTTGGCGTAAATCTGCGCGATCCAAGATTGTACCTTCCAGATTCGCCCCTTCCATCCGTGCTTCACTCAACCGTGCCTCACGCAAGTCCGCACCTTTCAAAAGACCATCTTCGCCTCGCAACCAACCCTCGCGATCCATCCACTCCACCGCCGATATCGCAATATCATGTGAGCGACTGCCAGCTTCCCGAACCAGCCGACGTTTTAGACTCTCAGTAGCGCGATATTCATTAAATCGATCAATAGCCAATACAGTGACGCCTGCGCCCACAAGAACTTCAAAAACAACTGTGAACAGGTTTCTCCAAAACGCAGAGAATCCGACGTCGGCGATTCCAAACAAGCCAATGAGACATGCTGCGCAAACGTAGATGAAAAACACGAATGCGCCATGTTGATGAACAAATGCCATTCAAATTCCTAAATTCTCGTGCCAAATAATCCGATGTACAGCATATCACATCTCCTCGGTGCGCTCGGTGGCCTCGGTGGTTAAAACAGTCTTACCGTCTCAGCGGTTTATTCCATTCGCGCCCTTCGCGCCTTTGTGGTTAGATTCTCCGTGTCTCGGTGCTTAAAATGCCCTGTGGTAAAATCCCACACCAACGAAAGGAGCGCACACCCATGACCGACCAACCCAACTGGCGTGACGACGGCGTCCGCATCGTCCGGGGAGACGAGCTCGACTCCAATACCCCCCAGACCCCCGGCATGACCCGCGCCGCCGCCATCAACAAAGCCAAAGCCGGCGCCGAAAAACTCTGGGCCGGCGCCGTCAATATCGAACCCGACGCCAAAACCGGCGCCCATCACCATGGCGAATTGGAAAGCGTCATCTACGTCGTCAGCGGACGCGCGCGCATGCGCTGGGGCGACAAGCTCGAATACGTCGCCGAAGCCGATGCCGGCGATTTCATCTACGTGCCGCCTTATGTGCCCCACCAGGAAATCAACGCCAAACCGGACGAGCCGCTCATGTGCATCCTCGTCCGCAGCGATCAGGAAGCCATCGTCGTCAACCTGGACATTGAACCCGTCGAGACCTCGGAAACCACCTGGATCGGCCCCAACCACCCGGCAGGATCAGCTTAATCAGCGTTCGACGGGGGTGCATCGACCATCGTTACGGGAGCAAACGCCGCGCCGCATCCAGGCTCCGCGGCACGCCAATGCTCACCGGGTCTTCCGCGCCTTCATACTCCAGCGACAGCCAGCCGCGGTAGCCAATCTCTTCCAGGAGCGCGATCATCGCGGGCAAGTCCACCAAGCCCTCGCCGATCACCGAACCGGTCAGCAGAAGTCCATCGGGATCAGCGAAAACGTGACCCGGCTCGTCAGGCGCGGCGCGGCGCATGTCCTTCAAGTGCGCGAGCACGATCAGATCAGCCAGGTCGCGCGCCGCCTCGAGCGGATCCTGCCCCACGGGCAGAAAGTTCCCCGTATCCAGATTGACGCGCAGCGCCGGCGAGCCCACCCTCTCGATGATGTCGCGCAACTGATCGCTGCGCCCGGCAAAGCGCCCATGATTCTCCAGCGCCAGCGTGACGCCCTGACGCTCGGCATAGGCGGCGCCCGCAGTCAAACCATCCAGTATCCAGGACATGCCTTCTTCTTGACTCACGCCCTCCCGGTAACTCCCGCTGAACACGCGCATCAGGTTCACGTCCAGGGCCAGCGCAGTGTCCACGCCGCGCTTGAGATCATCCAGTTCGCGCTGTCTTTCGCGCGCATCAGGTCGGATGAAGTTGTTGCTGATCGAATATACCGCCGTGTCCAGGCCGGCATCGGCCATCCGCGCCTTGACCAGCGGTATCTCGCGCTCGGCATCGCTCCAGAAGACATCAAGCAGCTCGACGCCCGCTACCGCTTGCGCCGCGGCGAAATCGATGAAGCTCATCAGGTCCATTTGGCCGGCTTTCACCGCCGGCACCAGGCTCCACATGCTCAAGCTCAGTTTCATGATTGCATCCCCGCAGATTCATAGGCGCTTTCGATCACCCGCATCACCGCCAGCCCGTCCGCGCCCGAAACAAGCGGCTCCCGCCCGCTTTCGATGCAGCGCAAGAAATGATCGGCTTGCGCGACAAAGCGATCGGGGGCGTCAAAGGACCGCAGCGTCCAGTCTTCGTCATCAGCCAGCCGGTAGCGCAATCCCGCGTCAGCATTGTAGTCGATCACCGCCTGGCCTTCGCTGCCATGGATCCGCACGATGGATTCCGCCACCGGCGTTACCCAACTGCAATTCAGCGAGCCGATGACGCCGCCCACGCTCTGCACGAGCAGGGACGCGCTGTCTTCCACCTCGATCGGCAGCGTCCTGGACACAGCAGCTTGCGTCCGCGCTATTTCGTCGCCGGTCAAGGCGCGGAAGATGTCGATGCTATGCACCAGCGTGTCGATCAAGATGCCGCCGCCAGCGACCTCGGCCTCGGTGAACCAGGACAATCCCGCCCGCGCAAAGCGAAAGGCGAAGCGATTCTCGATCTGCGCCAGCGCGCCCAGCTTGCCGCCGCGAATCAGTTCTTGCGCCGCCTGCAAGGGCCGATGAAAGCGATGACAGAAGGCGAACTGCAGGACGCCGCCGCGCATGGCGTCGACGATGGCCTGTGTCTCGGCATGCGTACGCGCCGGCGGCTTTTCGCAGAGCACCGCAATGCCGCGCGTCGCTGCCGCCTTTACATAGGGAATACGATACTTCGGTGGCGTGCAGATACTGACCGCATCGGGCTGAAGCTGATGCAGCATTTCTTCGCCGTCAGTGAAGACCGCTCCGCCATAAGTCGCCGCTTTTTCGCGCGCTGCGGGCTCAAGCACATCTGCGATGCCCACGATTGCGCAGCGTTCGGCGCGGGCGGCATAAGCGCGCAAATGCGCCTCGGCGATCCCGCCCGCGCCGATCACCGCCACTCGTATTTTTGCCATTCTCTACCCTTTCAAGCCGGTCAGCGCGATGCCGCGCACGAAGGTCTTCTGCGTGAAGAAAAAGAGCACGATCGTCGGCAACATCGCCAAGGTCGACGCCGCCATCATCAATTGCCACTGCGCGCCGTACATGTTCTGGAACAGTTTCAAGCCCAGCGAGATCGTCCAATCTTGCTGATTCTGCAAATAAATCAAGGGGCCCAGGAAGTCGCGGTAGGTTTGGACGAAGGTGAACAGCGCCACCACCGCCAGCGCCGGACGCATCAGCGGGATCATCACATGCCACAGAATGCTAAGCTCGCTCGCCCCGTCAATCCGCGCCGCGTCGCTCAGCTCCTGCGGGATCGTCAGCAAGAACTGCCGCAATAGAAATACATATAGCGCGCTGCCGAAGAAATGCGGCACCACCAGAGGCAAAAATGTACCCACCCAGCCCAGGTCTCTGAAAATCAAATAGAGCGGGATCAAGGTCACCTGCGATGGCAGCATGATCGTGCTCAGATAAATGAGAAAGACGATATTGCGCCCGGGCCATTGAATCCGCGCGAAGCCATAAGCGATGAAAGTACAGGACAGCACCGTGCCCAGCACTGTCAAGCCGGAGATGGCAATCGTATTCCACATATAACGCCAAAAGGGAATATAGGTCGTCGAATCTGCGAAATTATGCCATTGCGGGTTCGGCGGGATGATCGGCGGCGGCTGCGCGAAAATCTCCACATCCGTCTTCAGCGCCGTTACCAGCAGCCAATACAGCGGGAAGATATAAGCGACCGCCATGATGATAACAATCGTATAAGCGATCGTCCGCTTGATCCGATCCTGAATGATGCGGTTTTCCCGCCAACGGATGGCTGTCGTCACTTAATTCTCCGCATGATAATAGACCCAGCGCGCCGTCTTGAACAAGAACAGCGTGGCAATAAGCACAATCACGAACAGAATCCAGGCTTGGGCGCTTGCATAGCCCATCTTGAACTGCTGAAAGGCGGTTTGATACAAGTACATCGAATAAAACATCGCCGAGTTGGCGACGCCGCCCGCCGCGCCGTCGCGCGTCGCCGTCATCACCCAGGCTTCCGTGAAGTATTGGAAATAACCGATCACGTTAACAATGATCGTGTAAAAGATCACCGGGCTGATCATCGGCAGCGTGATCCTGAACGTCTTCTGAATCGCGTTCGCACCATCGAGTTCAGCCGATTCCAACAGGTCGTAGGGCACATCCTGCAGGCTCGCCAGATAGATCAGGATCGTATTGCCGCCGAACCAGGCGCCCATGAAGATCAGCGACGGCTTGACCCAGTTCGGGTCGGTCAACCAGCCGATAGGCGACAAACCGATAAACCGCAGAAACTCGTTCAAGATGCCGAACTGACCGTTGAAGATCCAAAGCCAGACTATGGTCGAGGCGACCACTGGCGTGATCGACGGGACATAGAAAATGCTGCGATAGATTGACAGTCCCTTGATCTTGGTATTGAGCAGCAGCGCCATCAACATGTTGAAGACCAGATGAATCGGCAGTCCGATCAACACCATATACAGCGTATTCTGAATGCCGATTTTGAAGACGCGGTCTTCCAGAAGGAATAAGTAATTGTTCAAGCCGACGTAGCGCGGCGGCTGCAAAATATTGTAGCGTGTGAAGCTGTACTGCAGCGACTGTATGATCGGACCAATATTGAAAACGAAAAAGCCGATGATCGCCGGCGAAATGAAGAGCAAGCCGACTACGAGCGACCGCCGCTGCCGCTTGGTGAGTCTCAATCGTCCTGCTGAGATGGTCATGGGGAAACAGCCCCCCACCCAAAGCCCTCCCCGACCGCCAGTGTCTACGCGGCGCATAAAGAGGGAGGGGCGTAACTAATTCGCCAATCCGCCGTCTAGCTCCCCTTCCCTCATTTTGGGGGAAGGGGATGGGGGATGGGGGTATACTTACATCATCGCCATGTCCAGCTCGCGCTGCACTTCCTCGGTAACGCGATCCAGCGCTTCCCGCGCCGTCAGTTGACCGGCTTTCACCGCTGTCTCCGCTTCGCCCAAGCGGGAATTGTAGAAGTCGTTCACCGGTATCTTGGGCGGACCAAAGGCATTCGGCCCGTTCAGCAAGTCCAGCGCCAGTTGGAAGCGATGATCGCTGACGAAGCGCTCCGCTGTTGCGGCTGCCACCTTGGGCGGGATGTTCTGAATATTGAAGCAGAACTCGCCCATGTGCTCGTCTTCGCTCAGCCAACGGATGAATTCCCAAGCCGCGTCCGGGTTGATCACGCCGGTCGGTATCGTGAATACGCTGCCGCCGAAGGTCGTGGCCCCCGCCCGCCCGCCATCCGGGTACGGGGCTGCGATCATATCCATCTCGAGATCGGGCGCGAACTTCTTCTGGAACTGGATGAACCATTCGCCGACTTGCTTGAAGCCTTCCTTGCCGACAAAGAAGGGATTCTGCGTACTGAGGTAATCACCGAAACCGCTGGTGAAAGCCGCGACTTTTTCCGGTCCCAGCCGTTCCCAGTATCCCGCCATCCATTCCAGCGCGGCCACTATCGCCGGATCGTTCGCAGTGATGGTCTGGCTGTCTTCGTCGTAGAAAGTGCCGCCGAAGACAACTCCCCACCATTGGATATTGGCTGGCAGCAGGCCGACGCGTTCGATATTGCCATCGCTGTCGATGACCTCAAAAGCTTGCGCAACTTCGTCAAGCTCGTCGATGCTGGTCGGGGGCTCGCTGAATCCCAGTTCTGCCATAGCTGGCGGCGAGAACGCCAAAACACGAGCGTTAGAGGTGCACATCAAACCCCAAAGCTCGCCGTTATACCACCAGTTGTTCCACAGTTGCGGGAAATACGCCGAACCGTCTATGCCAGCCGCTTCCGCATAAGCGGTCAAGGGAGTCAAGGCGCCTTGCGAAGCGATCTGCACCAATTGGTGCAGCCAGACTGCCGAGACCACATCCGGCGGGTTGCCGCCGGCGATAGCCGTCAACACCTTCTCGTATTGGCCGAACACAGTCGTCATATTGACATAGCTATTCCCGTGCTCTTCATTAAACTGATCGACCAGACCCTGCAACACATCAAACTCGAAGCCGCTCCAACCCGTCCAATAATTGAGAAATGCCTGCTCTTGCGCGTAGGTCAAACCAGCCGGCATGGCCGATATGCCCGCTGCCGTACCCGCCGCCAAACTCGCCCGCAGGAAGTCCCTTCTCGAAATCATTTT
Source organism: Chloroflexota bacterium (assembly GCA_026713245.1). GTDB lineage: Bacteria > Chloroflexota > Anaerolineae > Aggregatilineales > Phototrophicaceae > UBA6055. The sequence continues at coordinate 8,986 of JAPOOU010000186.1, read as the reverse complement.
GTCACTCATATTTCACTCCTTATTTTGATGCTCTAGGTTAACTGTGAACGTCCGTGGGCGATCACCGCCCGAGTTGAGCAAATTGCAGCCTTTCGCGCCCACTCTGTACTAGAATAAAAGGCGTAGCCGCAACTACTGATGATTTTGACCCGCAACGGCGATTCTGTCAACTTCTGTGGGGGTTGGCAAATGCGGGAGTTTGGCGGTCCCTCGCGCCTGCCGCGTGGTCATTGACAGTCGCGCGGTCTCCCAATTGCCGCTGAAGCCAAAGACAGAGCTTTTCGCTTTGCGCAATGTCGATGACGGACTCAAAGTATGGCAACTATGTAAATTAAGTAGCCGAGTCGTAATACAGCGCTATGGATTCTTTGTTGTTATTGGCACAGGTTGTCTGGGTAGAAGCTCACCGTCTGGTGTTTGCTGTCAAGCGCACGCGATTCTTTGTGCGGTTTTGTGACTGTACGGTAAGTTTAACAGTAGCTGTATGAGCAAGTAATCTTGTTGTGGACGCCCTGCTCCAATGCAAGAAACGTTTCGTCCGAAGCGTACCCCTGCCCCCGTCTATTCCGCTTCATCCTCACTTGATTGCTCGTTTGCCTCGTCAGACAGGCGTTCTAAAGTTTCTAGTTGGCGCTGGCTTTTTAGGAGTCGAACACTGTCTAATTCAAGTAAAAGACTTGTAAATCTCCGCGCGGACTTCGTTACCGATATCTCGACGAAGCTGTTCATGCTTGGCATTTTCCTGATCTTCAGCCCACTTGTATAAGACAAATAATGCAGAAACAAACGCGGCAATGGAGCCGAGGAAAGCTGCAATCGTCGCCAGATCGATATTCATCTAACCTATCAGCTGGACCACTACTATGCTCATCAGAAATAGCGAGATGATAAACATTGTACTTGCCCAAACCAATACGAATGCAGTTGACAAGAACCGACGACGTCCTAGTGAAGTCCTTCCAGAGTTCTTCATTGCATGAATTCCTTTCTGACTACAGAACCGCCAACGACCTAGCAAATTGCAGGCATTGCATGGTACAACAACCTGCAGTTGTACCCTCAATGTTTCCGGAATCAACGTCGTAAAACTACAATAGCATAACGGTACTATATGTTCAAGAATATGCCGCTAATCCGCCACCGGTAGGCCACTAGCCTGGCAATTAAAGTATACATTCGCCCAAAGACAATTCCAGCGAACCGGAATAATCGCATGAACCTTGAGAGCAAGACCCAAGAAAATCAGATGAAACAGGAGTTCATGAATATCGCGCTGGCACTGGTCAGCCTGGCGCTTTGGGCTTTCATCGCGCTGGGAGATCTACTACCCGGCAGCTTGCCCAACATCATCATGTTTGACGCCGTCATCATGATCGCGATCTGCGGCATCTGCTTTTTCATCAAATCACGCAGCTTCAATTTCGCCTGTTTGTTCTTCGTCTTTTGCATCGCGCTAATCGCCGTGCAGATCTATATCGCCCGCAGTTATACGCCCGTCCTGTATCTGATCCCGGCAAGCCTGATCATTGCCGTCATCTTGCTGCCATTACCCTGGATCGCGCTGTCGGTGGTCATCAACGCGCTCTTTGTCCTGGCCTTCGCGCCAAGCCAGCATGCCCTTTTCCTGCTGGTCTTGATGACACTGCAACTGGCTGTCGTCGGCGCCCTCAAGCGCTACTTCGTTAAAGAGCTGGAAATCAGCCAAGGCTTTCAGGACTACGCGGCCGATCAAATGCGCGCCGCCCGCGAAAGCCGCGCCGAACTGGTGCTGATTTCCAAGCAATTGCAGGAAACGCAAGAACGCCTGCGCGTCACGAACAAGAAGTTGGAAATCGCCTTTGAACTAGCCGAGGAATCCCGTCAACTCAAGGCGCGTTTCGCGGCCAACGTCAGCCACGAATTGCGCACGCCCATCAACCTTATCGTCGGCTTCAGCGAAGTCATGATCATGGCCCCGGAACTCTACGATCAGCCGCTGCCATCCAGTTACCGCGCCGATGTCCACGCTGTATATCGAAACGCCAAACACCTGCAAAACCTCATCGACGATGTGCTCGATATCTCCCAGTTGGAAGCGCGACACCTGGCCATTGTTAAACAGAAAGCCAGCCTGGGCGACTGCCTGCGCGAATCCGCCAATATGGTCGCGGACTTGATCGATAAAAAGGGGCTGGATTTTCAGCTGGATATCCCCGACGACCTGCCGGACCTGTGGTTTGATCCCGTCCGCATCCGACAGATCCTGCTGAATCTGCTCGTCAACGCCACCCGCTTCACCAGCCGGGGCGGCATCAGAATTGCCGTATCGGTCGAAGGCGATCAAGTGGTCACCAGCGTCATCGATACCGGCATCGGTTTGAGCCAGAACGATATCAAGCGCGTCTTTGAGGAGTTCTATCAAGTCGCCGGCGGCGCGCCATTCGTCGACAAGGGCTCCGGCCTTGGGCTGACGCTCAGCCGTGAACTAATCCGCTTGCACGGCGGGGAAATGAGCGCGAGCAGCCCCGGCGTCGCCGGCGGGGGCAGCCGCTTTTCCTTCTCGCTGCCGACCACCAGCAACCTGGTCTCCCAGATGCCGATCCCGGACCAGCCGAGCAAGACAGCCAGCGCTGAAAAGCGCGTCCTGGTCGTCGACGACGATGAAGCGATCACGACCTTTTTTGCGCGCTATCTAAAGGCGCATAATGTCGTCGCCTGCAATAGCGAAGCCCAGGCGCTGCGCAACATCGACGAGCTTGAGCCGGACGTGCTGCTGCTGGCGCAGAATCACCAGTATCAGCGCCTCAGAGAGCGAATCGGCGCCCTCGATCTTGCGCCGAACGTCATCACCTTGCCCATGCCCAGCGGCCGCGCGGCCATCCGACAGCGCGGCATCAGCGATTACCTGGTCAAGCCGGTTTCCCGCGACATGCTGCGGAAAGTGCTCGCTCGCTACGGCGAAGAAGCGCGTTCGATCATGATCATCGACGATAACCGAGACATCGTCCGGCTCTTTACGCGGACGCTCCTCAGCCTCGATGAACGCTACCGTGTCCGCGCGGCCTATGGCGGCGCCGACGGCATCGCCAAGATGGAGCGCGAGCCGCCAGACCTATTGATCCTCGATGTGCTGATGCCGGGTATGGATGGATTCGCCGTGATCGAAGCCATGCGCGGCGTGCCCAAGCTGCGCGAAATCCCGATCATTCTGGTATCGGCAAAGGGCGCCAGCGAATCAATCACGCCCAATATCTACGGCGATATTACACTCGCGCGCAAAAGCGGCTACTCACCGATCGAGTTGGTCAACAGCATCCAGGCGCTTATCGACGGCATCCGACAGCCGGCGAATCTGGATTTGACGCGAACGCTAGGCGCGACCACTGGTCCCTAAAATGGAGGAGGAGAGCTTCGATGACAATTCGATTGGGATTGGAAGTCTTTTTGGAAGAGACAGTCGGAGAGGTAGCCGGCAAGCGGCTGGGGCTTGTGGCTTGCCCCAGCAGCGTCGATCGTGAATTGCGGAGCAGCGTCGAACGCCTTTACCGGCATCCCGCCATTGACCTTGTCGCGCTATTTGGTCCCGAACACGGGCTGCGAGGCGAGGCGCAAGCCGGCGTGCCGGTGGCGACCTATAAAGATGCATTGACCGGATTGCCCGTCCACAGCCTGTATGGCGACGCGCGCCGGCCCAGTCCCGACATGCTGCGCGGTATCGACGCCATCATCATAGACTTGCAGGACGGGGGCCTACGCTTCTATACTTTTTTGGCGACCGCGCTCTATGTCATGGAGGCCGCGGCAGCGGCGGGCTGTAAGGTCATCTTGCTCGATCGGCCGGCGCCAATCACCGGTTCGCGCATCGAGGGACCGATGCTGGACGCGGATTTCGCCTCCTTTGTGGGACCCTACCCCATGCCCATCCGTTATGGCATGACCATTGGCGAAATGGCGCAAATGGCCAATTCGGAACACGGAATCAACTGCGATCTAACGGTGATAGCGATGCAAGGCTGGGAGCGCAACATGTGGTTCGATGATACCGGCTTGCCCTTCGTGCCTTCATCGCCCAATCTGCCCACGCTGGATACCATGACCCTTTATCCCGGCGCCTGTTTGATCGAAGGCAGCAATCTATCCGAAGGGCGCGGCAGCACCAAGCCCTTCGAATACATCGGCGCGCCCTGGATTGATGCTCTACAGCTTGCCGACCAACTGAACGACCTGGACCTGAAGGGCGCGCGCTTTCGTCCGGTTTACTTCGTGCCGACTTTTAGCAAATATCGGGGCGAGCTATGCGCCGGCGTACATATTCATGTGACGGATCGCGAGCGCTTCCTGCCGGTCGCGATGATCCTGAACTTGCTGCAAACGGTGATCGCCAGCTACCCGGAGGACTTCGCCTGGCGCGCGCCCTGGGCGGCCGGGTCAAAGGCGCCGATTGATTTGCTCTCCGGCGGGACTTCTGTGCGCGAACACCTGAACGCGCGCCGCCCGGTTGAGGAACTGATCGCGTCCTGGCGGCCGGGAATTGTAGAATTCTTGCGGACGCGGCAGGGATATTTGCTATACTAGATGCTGTGACGAGTGTATAATCGTCAATTCAATATTGTAAATAGGGAGGATTTGATGTCAAGTAAACGTTCTGTTCTAGCATTCTTGAGTCTTACGCTGATACTGACCTTCGGCGTTGCGACGCTGGCGCAAGACACCACCCTGACCATGCTGACGCACTGGGGCACCGAGGATCAACTGGCGGCGCAGCAAGCCATCATTGACGCCTACATGGAAAGCAACCCTGACGTCAGTATCGAGTTGGTCACCGTCGATTTTGGCGAGTTGCGCACCAAGATCATCACTGGCCGCACCGCCGGCATCAGCGCCGATGTCTATCATTTCTACCACCTCTGGTTGCCCGACTTCGTCAACAGCGGGGTGCTGGACATGCCACCGGAAGGCGCGTTGGCATTCATCAACGACAACGTCGCGCAGGGCACGATCGACGCGGTCAGCACCTCCGATGGCCAGACCTGGGGTTATCCCACTGAAGTCAATCCTTACTTGCTCGTCTACAACAAGCGCCTGCTGGCCGAAGCCGGTTATGACGCGCCGCCGGCCAATTGGGACGAGCTCAAAGAAATCGCGGCCGCCATCACACAAGTGGATGACACCGGCGCAATCAGCCAAGTCGGCTTGGGCGTTATGCCCGGTTGGGATTCCGGTATCGTTCATCCCTTCAGCGCCCTGCTCTTCTCCAACGGCGGCAATTACCTTAGCGCAGATCGCGCGGTCGCCGAGTTCAACAGCCCGCAGGGCATCGAGACGCTGCAACTCTACGCTGATCTGGTTGCCAGCGGCGGCACTGACCCCAGCATTAACGGCTTGGGCAATTTCCCCAGCGGCACGGTCGGCATGGTGATCATGGCGCCCTGGTGGCGGGCAACGCTGCGCGCGGCTGAAGGCGTCGACTTCGATACGGAAGTGGGCGTTGCCGAGATTCCCGTTGGTCCCAGCGGCGATGCGCCGTCCAGCATCGCTTATACCTGGCTCTTCGCCGTCGATTCCAGCTCGCCCAACAAAGAAGCGGCTTGGGACTTCCTGCACTGGATGAACGCGGAACACAATGCAGGCGAGGGATCAGCCATTGGCGATTTCCTGGTCAACGCCCTGGGCGCGATCCCCAGCTTTGACCACGATCAAGCCGCATTCGCTGAATCCATGAGCGATCACTATGTCTCGGCCTTTGTCGCGGCCTCGGCTTATGCGCGGCCCGAACAAATCGTCGCCGGCGGTCAGGAGATCAAGACCCTGCTGCAAGTCGAGATTGAAGCCGTTCTCGCCGGCATGACGACGGCAGAAGATGCACTGGCATCGGTGGAACAACAAGCCAACGCCATCCTGGAAGAACACCGCATGATGGCTGAGGAGTAAACTGTCTCGATACAGTTTATGCAAACTGCGGCGCTCATGCGACGAGCAGGCTTACAATTTTGCGTGAGCGCGGCAAATCTTTTCGCTGCCGCCAGCGGCAACAAATTGACATACGGCAACCTTATAGTCCTCCTCTTCGTCGTCTTGCAGTGGGGGACTAGGCAAACCATCTGATGTCATCCCCTGCAATTAAGTCACCCTGGTGGATGCCGGACATTCCCAAGAGTACGGTATTGCGCCGGCGCATGCTCTGGGCATATGTCTTCGTCGCGGCCCCCATCATTGCCTTGCTGGTCTTCCTTGCCGGTCCCATCTTGTTCTCCGGCTGGGTCAGCCTGCACCGCTGGGACATGCTTTCGCCGGTCGGCGAGATGCCCTGGCGCGGCTTGCAGAATTACCTCTTCCTGCTGACCCGGGACACAATCTTCATCAAGGCTTTGGGCAATACCTTCCTCTTTGCCATCGGCGGCGTCGGCGCCAATACCATACTTGGATTGGGTTTCGCCCTGCTGCTCAATAGCCGCATCCGCGGGCGGACCGTCTGGCGCGTCCTCTATTTCATGCCGGTTATCACTGCGCCGCTGGCATTGGCCGTCATGTTCTCTTTTATTTTCGACCGCAATTACGGTGTCGTGAACAACGTTATCACAGCCTTGGGCTTGCCCCGTCAGCCCTTTCTCAGCGGACCGAATCAAGCGCTGATGACGCTCATATTCATCGCCATCTATCAATACGTAGGATATTATATCGTCATTTTTCTGGCGGGCTTGCAGGGGATCCCGCAGGACTATTATGATGCCGCCCAGGTCGATGGCGCCGGCAACTGGCAGGAGTTTATTTTCATCACGCTGCCCTTGCTGCGCCCGGTGATGCTTTTCGTAGTAGTCACCAATACCATCGGCGCGCTGCAAGTATTCGATCTGGTCTTCGCCACCACCGGCGGCGCGCCCGCCAACAGTTCCATGACCGTGGTCCTGCACATGTACAACACCGCCTTCAAATTCTCGCGCATGGGAAGAGCCTCCGCCATGGCCTTCATCCTTTTCGCCATCATCATGCTGATCACTGTAATGCAGGTCCGGCTCTTGCGCGATCGTACTTATCAGGACTAGTGGCGCTCATGACCAAGGACGACAAGAGCTTGTTACACAGCGCCCGCAGCGCGCTGAAGTATCTTGTGCTGGTTGGCGGCGCATTTCTGATGGTATTTCCCTTCTTCTGGATGATTATCGCCTCTTTGATGACCGCCGGCGAAATTCAGATGCGCCCGCCGGTATGGCTGCCCGCTTCGCCGCAAATCAGCAACTATAGCGACCTCGCGCAATCGATTCCCATTGGCCGGCTCTATTTCAACAGCCTCTTTACCTCCGGCATCATCGTCCTTGGCGTCCTGCTCAGCAGTTCGCTGGCTGGCTTTGCCTTCGCCAAATATCGCTTCCCCGGTCGTGAACTGCTCTTTTATTTGATCCTGGCGACCATGATGATTCCCTTCTTTGTCACGCTGATCCCTGTCTTCTTCATCGTGCGTCAACTGGGCTGGATCGACACCTATCAGGGTCTGGTCGTGCCCGGGCTCACCTCAGCTTATGGCATCTTCCTCATGCGCCAATTCATGGTCACCGTTCCCGATGAACTGATCGACGCCGCGCGCATCGACGGCGCCTCCGAACCCATGATCTACTGGCGCATCGTAATCCCGCTGGTCAAGCCGGCTCTGGCGACCCTTGGCACCTTCACCTTCATCGGCGCCTGGAACAACTTCTTGTGGCCCTTGCTGGTGCTCAACAGCCGCGAACTGTTCACACTGCCCCTGGGTATCAACTCGCTGCGCAGCCTCTACGCCGACAATACCAACCTGCTGATGGCCGGGACCGCCGTCGCAGTGCTGCCAATGCTGCTTCTGTTTGTCTTCTTGCAACGATACTTCATCAAGGGCATCGCGCTCACTGGATTGAAAGGATAGACTTCAGCCATGCAAATTCGACCCTATCAAGGACGCGACGAAGCCCAACTGCTGGACGTTTGGCGTCGGGCCATGACCAGCGACCGCATCAGCGAAGCGCTGTTTCGCACGCAGGTCCTGCTTGATCCCAATTTTCATCCCGACCATCTCCCCGTCGCCGTCGTCGACGGGCGCGTCGTCGGTTTCATCTTGTGCCTGGCGCGCCGGGTCCCTTACTTTCTGCAAGGCATGGACGAAGCCGAAGCCTGGATCACCGCCTTCGGCGTAGATCCCGACTATAGCGGGCAAGGCGTCGGCAGCGCTCTGTTCGATACCGTCATCAGCAAACTGCGCGCCGAGCAGCGCAAAATCGTCGACATCTCGCCTTACGTGCCGAATTACTTCGTGCCCGGCATCGACACCCGCGCCTATCCGGACACCATCCGTTTCTTGCAAGAGCGATTCGGCTTCGAAACACTGTACAAAGCCATCAGCATGGGCGCTGACCTGACCGATTTTCAGATTCCGCCGAAGATCCAATCGCGGATTGAACGCGCCGAAGCAGACGACGACTTGATCATCCGGCCAATCGAGCCCGCCGATATTCCTGACCTGATGCCATTTCTCGTTGAACATTTCGGCTGGGACTGGTTCCGCTTCGCGCAGAGCTACCTGCTGGAATACTTTGGCGATAGCCCGCATCGTATCTGCTTTCTCATCGCGCGCGAGAAAGGCGAGGTCGTGGGCTTCTGCCAGCAGCGCAACGAACGATACGGACCCTTCGGCGTCCATCCCGATTGCCGCAACCGGGGCATCGGGCGCATGTTGCTCTTCAAATGTCTGGAGATGATGAGCGCCAAGCACGTCTTTTACGCTTATTTTCTCTGGACGGACGAAGACGCCGCTCGTTTGTATTCGCTGGCCGGCTTCAAGCGCCGCCGCGAGTTCGCCGTGATGCGCAAAACCCTTTGACCCTGGCAAGCCGCTCGGCGCGTAACCGGCGAAACGGTCTGTCGCGCTCACACAAATTAACAAACCTTCTCGTCGCATGAGCGACGCGGTCTATTAGAAAAGAGGAGAAGCGAACATGGCTGGACATTTGATGGTCGTAGGCGGGCATATATCGGATGCCGA
>JAPOOU010000183.1 GCA_026713245.1 Chloroflexota bacterium | reverse complement strand
GCCCCTACAAAGGCCTGATTGGTATTTCATTTCTCACGTAGAAATAATTGGAGCAGTGCCTTATCGATAAGCAAATTCGGGATGAAACAATGTGAAAACCGCCAAGTTATCGCTGATTCCGTCAAGCATAGCTCCCCCTCTCCCCTTGTGGGAGGGGGGGTGAGGGGTAGAAAAGCGCTTATCGCGCCCTAATACCAATCAAGCCTTACAAGGCTCACTTTTCGTTGCACGACTTACTTGGATTTACTTCTGCGCCTCTGTGGCAAAAAACTGTACCATACTCGCCAGACCCTCAACCCCCGACCCAGCGCCATCCAACCAACGAAAATCTTTGTGTTCTTTGTGTGTTTGTGGTGAAAAAATGATTTGAGGCAATTGCTCAGTGCCCAAATCAATTCAGTCAGTGCGCCACTGGATACTTGTCGAGCACCCAGCGGATCAGAATAAAATGCCCGAGCAAACCGGCGTATTCGCCATATGCTTCCAGCGTTTCCACAACCTGTCGGGCGCTCTTTTCGCCGGCTCCCTGATAGAAATAATGATTGACCGCGGACTGCAAAGCCACGTCGTTGTGGCTCACGTAAGGGTATTCGCCGAAGGCGCGGCCGAGTACGTTCGACGCTGTCCAGTGCCCGACTCCCTTGATTGACATGAGTCTGCTATAGGCTTCGGATGGTTTCAGATGCCGCAAACCCTCCAGGTCCAATACCCCGTCTCGCGCATCGCGCGCAATGCTTAGTATCAGGTTGATGCGACCATTGGTAATTTTCAATGGCTTCAAATGCTTCGCTTCAAGCGCCGCCAATTGTCCCGGCGTCGGAAAATCAAAAACTTCAAACCCGCCGGCTTTGACGCCGCAATCCAGAATCCGCATCAGCCGTCGCTGCGAACGCAAGGCGCTTTTCCAACTGATATGCTGTTCGATAATTAATGTGATCAGCGCTTCAAAGACTGTTTCCGCGCAGAACAGCGGCAGACCAAGGGAGGGCTCTATATGCCGCCAGAGACGCGCGTCTCGCCGCGCAATCGCCTTAAAAGCGCTGAGATCGCGGTCCAGGCCCAGTATTCGCCGCGACAGATCGCGCAGTTGCGGGCGATCGCTTTTACATAGGGCCGGGCCCGTCACGACGATGACATTCCGGTCCTGACTGAAACAGAGCAACTTCCCGCCGACAAAGCGCCACAAGCTGTCCCCCGCGACGATCATCCGCGCCGGATAGGCGTTTCGTCTAGCGATGTCCAACAGCAGATCAAAACGATAGGGGAAGTTCGGCAATTCCAGATATTGCTCGGCCATGCCGCTGATCAGGTTTTGGGCGTCGCGGGACCGGGGCGATCGTTTGTGTCCGCATGCGGCACTGCAGCGCTCGAGGTCTGCCCCGGCCTGTCGCGCTGGCTTTGATAGCGGCGCCGCGCCAATTGCCGCAAATCCACCACACGATCGGATTCGTCCATGATCTCGATGCCGAGCAAGGTTTCTACGGTGTCTTCCAGAGTGATCAGCCCTGCCGTGCCGCCATATTCGTCGATCACCAGGAAAATATGCTCGTGTTTCGCGATGAATTCGTCTAATACCTGCGCGACCGAGTTTGTCTCCGGCACGACTTCAAGTTCGAGCGCGATCTCACGCATTTGCAGGTCCTGTTCGTCAGCGGCGGCGCGCTTGTAAATCTCGTGCCGCAAGACATATCCCTTGATATCGTCCGCCGATTCGCCATAAATCGGTATGCGCGAATAGGGCAAAAACTTGTGCGTATTCACGACATCGCCAATCGTCGCATCCTCTTGAAACATCAAGACGACCGTGCGCGGCGTCATGATCGACTCGACCTGAAAATCCGCCAACTGCAGCAAGTTGTTGACAATGCGGTTCTCTCGTTCCTTGATTCCACCCTCTTCCGCGCTGATCCGCGCCATCACTTGCAGCTCGGAACGTGTAACAGTGGGCGAGTCTTCGCTGGGGCGCATAGCCCGCGTGAGGAATTCAAAAGCGCGCGCCGCCGGCGCGAAAACGATCAACAATGCCCTGAGCGAATACGCTGTGAATGGGGTGAGCGGCCTGGCGTAAACGGCGCCCAGGGTCTTGGGAATGATCTCGGAAAAAACCAGGATTAGCAGGGTCAATACCGCCGAAATGATGCCGAAGTACTCGCTGCCGAAAATCGCTGTCGCCTCGGCCCCGGCCCCGGCCGCGCCCACCGTATGCGCGATTGTGTTCAAGGTCAAGATTGCCGAAATAGGATCTTCGACATTCTGGCGCAAATTCTGCATGATCTTGCCGGCTCTGTGGCCGTCTTGCACCAGCAATTCGATATGAGAAACCGGCGTCGACAGCATCGCCGCTTCCCAGATCGAACACAGGAAAGAAACGCCCAGCGCGATCACAACATAAAAAATCAAGGCGCTCCATTCGCCAGCGCCAAGGGCGCCGCCTGTCCCGGCTGCCAATAAAGGAGTTATGCTGTCCATTTCCCTGTCTTGGTTCTTTCTTGAAAGCTTTGAGGGTACATGCGGCTATTCCACGCTGACGCTAGCATAGCAACCAATGGCATAGCCTACAAGCCTGCCCTGCGCTGTCTCACGCGACCACTTCATCATCTTTTGCCACCGACGACGCCGAGTTAAGGTTCTACTCTTTGCGATAGTTAATCATTCCAATGACCAAATCAACTGCCGCGGCTCTTTGCTGTCGAATTCTGTCCGCGCCCTGTCAAATAATGAAACAATTGAAGAATTCGTTCAAAATGTAGACGCTTTTCGCGGTGAGCTCGGTGTCCTCATCTGTGCGTGCGCGCCGCAAAACCGCGCTGCCTAGCGTAATTCCTGCAAAACGCCTCGCGGCAAGACCTGCCGCAGCCGCTCCTCAAATTCACTCAGCATTATGGCCGTAGCGCCCCAGACTTTGTGCCCGCCCACATCGTAGTATGGCGCCCATACATCGTAGCCCCGTATCATCCGGCGCTCCCCGCGCCTGAATCGGGGATTCAGCAGATCATCGAGCGCGAAGCTGAAGACCTCCGCAACCTCCTGCGGATTGGGACGAAAGCGGGGAAGCGTCGCACAATACCCGACTGTCGGATATACATCATGATGCGATGTCGGAATGTAAAGCCTCGCCATTTCCCCCAGGACGCGTATCCTGTCCCGGCAGATGCCGATTTCTTCGCCCGTCTCTCGTATCGCCGTCTCGGCCAAACATTTGTCCTGCGGCTCCTGGCGGCCCCCGGGGAAACTGACCTGGCCGCTGTGGCCGCGCAATCCGGCATGCCGCAAGGTTAGCACGACATGGAGGCGCTTCTCGCTGTCATGGTAAAGCAGCACCATGACCGCAGCCTTTGTAGGCGCGCCTTCACGCTTCTGCCATCCGCGCGGCACCGGCGACATCCGTTTTCTGGCGCGCGCGGCATCAAATTCTCGTAGCGCCAGCGCGCGCCTCACATGAACTAGGTTGATCAGTCCAGCCATACGTGCAAGTAGTGGTCTTTTCTTCTGAAGAGTTTGCCCGTCTGGACAACTGGCTCGCCCATCTCGACGGGGATCAATCTTAAAGAGAGGCGATCTACCACCGCGCTTTCCAGCGATAACCAATCGTCAAATAGCGCTTTCAGCTTCAAAAACGCGGCCGCCCCGCCGTAGCATCGCACCACTCCGCCATCGTCATATGCCGCGAAGACAGCGCTGTTCGGGCGGAACAACAGTATGCCGTTGCCCGCCATTCCATAGGCCATTTCGCCTTCCGGTATCGCATAAACCGCGAATACGTATCGCGGTGGTTCGTGCATCATCAGATACAGCTGCAATCCGTGCCAGAACTCTTGTGGCCGCAGAACTTTTCCCAGTCGCTGTATTTCTACATCTTCTGAAAGCAAAAGATGCAAAGCGGCCGTATCAATCTTGTCGACGTCATCCGCGATGACTTCCAAATAGGCGCCCCCAATTCGCTTGCGAACATCCGGACCCGCTGCCAGGCCCTGCAGGTAAACAAAGGCACAGGGGCGATTATCGACGCTCAGGTATGTCCCGTCAGGCTGCGGGATAAAGGCCGCGCTGACTTGCACGCCATCGAGCCAGATCGGGACAACCAGTCGACCATCCTCGCGCAGTTGCTGCAGCCACTTGCGCGGCACGTCCCATACGCCGGCCGTCGCCAATATGCGATCATATTGCGCGCGCGGCTCGTAACCGCCTGCCGCGTCACAATCCACCACCAAGACCTTGCCAAAGCCTGCTCGCAATAGATTGTTGCGTGCCTCTTCTGCCAGTTCGCGGTCGATTTCCAAGGTCGTTATATAGCCGCCGGCGCCGACGATCCGGCTCAAAATGGCGGCGTTGTATCCGGACGCGGCGCCGATCTCCAAGACGTTCATGTCGGGCGCGAGCCGCAACTGCTGCAGCATGATGGCCATCATCGTGGGCTGACTTGACGAACTCAGGGTCTCGCCCGAGGGACTTACCTTCAGAGCGATGGCCTTGTCCTGGTAAACCGTTGCAAGATCAAACTGTGGTAAGAAAAGGTGGCGCGGGATTGCGCTAAACGCGGCGTCAATAACGGGGTCAGCAAGCAATTGACTGCTGCGCAGTTCGCCTAAGAGCTTGCTCTGCAGTTGCCGGAATTCGGGTTCAGCCATACCACGCGCGGCGTTTACGGAGCGAAACGCCCGCTTCAGCACCGCTTCGTCGCGCGGTTCGGACGCGCCCGCGCGAATCTATGTGAACCTGTCCCGCCTTTTGCAGACGCTCGAATTCCTCTGGTGTGATGGCTGGGGCAGGCTCCCCACCCAGTCGCTCCAGGCGATCACCCATGTCATCCGATGACGACGTGCCCGGCGAATCTCCCGCAGCGTCATCATTTAGATTTTCCTTCGGGGTTTTATTCTCGTCGCTCATACTATGCCCCTGCGCCGCTCAACGAAACCGAGCGCCGCTTGCTCCTTTCACGTCGTCAGCATGACTCAAGAACTGATTATACGATAAGTGCCCTGAGATGTTAAGAACCGTCTTCTTAAACAATAGCGCATCATAGGCTCTCACCGCAAATCAATCCGGCACATCCCTAGCCTCATTTACGCATCCCGAGCCGAAAAGTCTCTATAAGACCGTCCCAACACCTAGAGAAGCCCTTTGGCAAGCAAGTAATAATCGTGCAAGATCCCTTCGACCTGGCTATCAAATTGATCGCCTCTATCGACATCGTCGTAACCGGCGTAGAGGCCGGTATAGCTCCCGCTTTCCGCCCGCGCCGGCGCCGAAACCGGCAGCTCCAAATATCCTGCTTCAGGAGACCAGCCATAGGCATAGAAGTAGGGTCGCTGCAGACCGGGACTATAGGGCGCAAAGCCAAAGGCCAGTTGCGGATCTTTGTGCTCGTCCATGCTCGCGCCGGGGAACCGCAGAAACGCCAGATCAAAATGATGCGCCCAAAGAACCAGGGGACTCAAGCGCCCGCCAAGTCGCGCGCGAAAGCGGGCTAACGCGGCATACGCCGCATCCAGCACCGTCAAATAGTCCGCTGCCAGGCCCGGCTCGATATCGAAGCGATGATTGTGCGTGATATGTGTCCGCGGCGGACGGATATCAATTCCCAGTGACGCGAAACCGCTCACAACGTCGTCTATCAGAGATTTCTGATCATAGCCCGCGACATTGATTACAAAGTCCTTGCGTTCATCCCGCGAATAAACCAATCGCAATTCCGCGATATCAAAACGCAGTTCGCCACCGACATTAAGGCGCGATGTGCTTAATCCGCTGCGGGTCACGCCCAGGCTGTATTGTAAACTGTTCGGTTGTGGCTCAACGCAACAGACCTTTATCGCGCTCTGCACCAGCGCTACCTGGTGCAAGCCGTCTCGCGTCGAATCCCAGTTTTCCAGAGTCGGCAAATCCGCCACGCTACCCTCCTTGTGGATAGAAAAGACCCGTTCTGCGTGGGAGTGTCGAAAAACTTGGATACAGAACCTCCCATGGACTCACGAATTCACTGTAAAGTTCCCTTCCACTTCGGATGCATTGGCTGAGGACAGGACAGGTCTGCAGTAACACGGTACGAAAGCGACGGGTCAGCCAAGGCTGACCCCTACCGGGACCATCGAAGTCTGAAATTGTAGGGGCGACCCTTGGGTCGCCCGACAAACAAGCCGGAATCTGCAAGTTTTGTCGCGACAATCTGCCCGACGAAAAACTGTCCTGTCCTCGGAATGCATTGGGCCCAGGCTGGGGGAGGGGTTAGTAAGAGCATTATCCATCATACAAGACTCTCCCTTAATCGAGCATGTTGTGTATTGAACGCGCCGATGAGTTGTTGGCTCTTGTCATGGCCTTGCCGGGCAAATCATACCCCGTCTGTCTTAACCGGCACATAGCCGCATTTCGATTCCAAAAACCTTGCCCAACTTCGCAACTCGTCAATGACCGGATCTTTCCGACAACTTGATCGAAGCATCAGCCCATTTTCACGCATTCTACTTAAGCTCTCATACACTCTGTAGGAAAACATATCGTATAATTGGAAATGGATGCGGGATGCTATCTCTCGCGTCCCGTGATATAAACCTTCAGACTTCGTCAATGAGGAATCCAACAAATGAATCGATATCTGTCCCGCAGCGTCAGCAATCTCCGTCCCTCCGGCATCCGTCGCTATTTTGACATCGCGGCCACGATGGACGATGTGGTCACCCTGGGGATTGGCGAGCCCGATTTTGTGACGCCATCACATATTGTCGAAGCAGGCGTCCAAAGCATTCACGACGGCCTTACCGGATACACCTCCAATGCCGGGATATACGAGTTGCGCGAGGCAATATCGGCTCATATCGAAAAGCGCTATCACTTGACTTACTCGCCGGACGATGAAATTTTGGTCACTGTTGGCGTTAGCGAAGCGCTGTATCTGGCCTTAAAGGTGCTGTTGGATCCCGGCGATGAAGTGCTCGTCGTCGAGCCCTGTTTTGTCGCGAATGCCGCAATTGTGGAGATGGCGGGCGGTAGGCCGGTCCTCGTGCCGACGTCGGTTGAGCACGACTTTCAAGTGACGGGTGACGATCTGGAAGCCGCCCTCACGCCACAGACCAAAGCGATTTTGCTCAGCTACCCAAACAACCCCACCGGCGCGGTACTGACCCGCGAGCATATGCTGCAAGTGGCTGCGGTTGCGGAAAAACATGACCTGATCGTGGTCTCCGACGAGATCTATGAAAGGCTCGTTTATGGCGCCGGGCACATCAACTTCGCCACGCTGCCCAACATGTTTGACCGCACGATCGTCCTCAGTGGCACGAGCAAGTCCTACGCGATGACCGGATGGCGCATTGGTTATGTGACGGCGCCAAAGTCATTCACCGAAGCCATGTACAAGCTTCACCAGTATTTGATCATGTCCGCGCCCACGATGGGACAGACCGCTGCCCTGGAAGCCGTTCAACATGGCGAGGGCGATGTCGAATTCATGCGTCAGCAGTATGACCGGCGGCGTCGGCTGATCGTCGACGGTTTCAACCGCCTTGGCCTGTCTTGCTTCGAGCCGCGCGGCGCCTTCTACGCCTTCCCAAGCATCAAAATCACCGCTATGGACGACGAAGCGTTCTGTGAGGAACTGCTGGCGGAAGAACGTCTGGCCCTCATCCCGGGCAGCGCATTCGGTCCCAGCGGCAGCGGTTTCCTGCGCGCCAGTTACGCCACCAGCGAAGATACGATCAGAGAAGCGCTCAAACGACTCGAACGCTTCTTGGTCAAGCGCGGAATCATCAATCGCGCGGCCGAAACCGTCGTGATGGCGTAGAAAAACCTTCGCTCCCATTCCACAGCCACCTCAAAATCCGTAGCGGCGACCGGCGGTCAGTGTCGAAGGGCTGTCTCCACGCGCCCCACGCGCCCTATCACGTCGCCCGAAACACTACATCCAAAATTACTTCGAAAAGTGTACGGGCGAGCCGCTGGCTCGCCCCTCTGTGCCTCTGCGCCTCTGTGGCTAAAAACCCAACGTTATAATCCCCAAACT
>JAPOOU010000073.1 GCA_026713245.1 Chloroflexota bacterium | reverse complement strand
CAGAGGAAGATATGAGCGGCTTGGCAGCGTAAAACCCTTGTTTTCACTGGCTTTCGGGGATTTTGGGTTTTCCCTGAAGCAGATTTTTCCGGTCAAGCGTTTTTTCCCTTGCGACTGGGTTGTTCCGGATTGGGTTGTTCCGGGATGTAGCAAGTGGTACGAGCATAGCGGAAAGGGCAAAGCAAAGGGCGACTAAATAGTCGCGGTTTGCCCAGTTAGTCGAGAATTGGTGAAGTCTCTCGACTCAGTGTCCAAGTTCTTGGGGTAACTACAGGGTGAAAACAGTTTTTCAACAGTGTCTACCATGTCGTCAGAGCAATCGCAGCAGATTTTTCTCAACCACAGCCGCTCGGCGGCGGGCGACCAGATTGGTCGCGTAGGTCGCGTGGACACAGACCTTCGACACTGACCGCCGGTCGCCCCTACAAGGCTCGTCCGGTAGTGGTGGTTAAGCGCTCCATTTGTCCTTTTCAATGCGGTTATCCAGCCACCTTAGCCGGAAAGCGGGCGACCTGATAGGTCGCCCCTACATAGCTTGTCTTTATGTTGTGGTTTGGTACGCAAAATGGCGTCATTATCTTGCTGTCGAATGTGTTTTTGCGTCCCTTTAGATCAACAAAACTGAGTAGCGGACAAGCCTTACAGGTTTCACTTTTTAGCGCGAGTCGCTTACGCTTACTATACTCATAGCGCGTTTGGATCGACGGGCCTTTCATTTGCCATTGGTACGGCGGAATTAGGGCGCCTTGCCGAGACGCCCCGCAGTGTTCCGGTTTTTTGTGACACCCGGCAGTGATTGCTTGTGATTCAGGCGCCCTGGCCGGAAGCGGGGTCAAGCGTCGCCGCGTTGGCCGCCCGAAGACTCATAAAGAACCGATCCCGCGCTGTCGCAATGCCTTGACTACTTTCTGCCCGGTAAAGGGTTGCGAGTCCATCCAAACCCCGGTTGCGTCATAGATTGCGGCGGCGATCGCGGGCGCAAGCGGCAGGAATGGCATCTCGGCCATGCCGCGCGCCCCCCAAGGACCGATGGGATCGGGATGCTCCAGAATGACCGACTTCACAACCGGCGGCACGTCCAAGGATGTGGGAATGAGATAAGTCGACAAATAAGGATTGAGAACCTTGCCTTCGCGCGAGACGAGATATTCCATCAAGGCGTAGCCCTGCGCTTGAACGATGGCGCCTTCAATCTGGCCTTCCAATTGTTGAGGATTGATGACCTTGCCGACATCGTTGGCGCAGACCACTTCCAGCAGTTGCACCTGGCCGGTTTCGATATCGACCTCGACCTCCACCGCTTCGGCGACATAGCCATAGGCGAAATTGGGATCGCATTCCCCGGTCTCGGGATCGAAGGACGTGGTCGGCGGCGGATGATACATGTACTCGCCCTTTGCCGGCCGTTCTTCGTCCTGCCATTTCCGCAGGGCAATTTCGGCCGCGCCGCGAATGGCATTGCCCGACATAAATGAAAGTCGCGATGCCGACGCGCTGCCCGAAGACCCCGACGTCGCCGTGTCCGAAGCGACAATCCGCACTTTGTCAAAGGGGACGCCGACCGCGTCCGCCGCCATCTGACAAAGCGCGGTATGAGCGCCTTGCCCGACATCGGCGCCGGCGTGATAGAGCGTCACCGACTCGATCGCGCCCTCGCCCTGAAGCTCGAGGCCGGCCCAGCAATGCTCGGGAAAACCGAAACTGAATCCAACGTTCTTGAATCCACCGGCTATGCCCCGGCCGCGCCGCTTGCTGTCGTCGGCGGGCTGACTTGCCGCCCGCATCCGCCAGCCCTGTTCTCGCCGCTGCCACCAGGACGCTTTCCCGCAGGCCTCGAAGACTTGCGGCATTGTCACGCCCGCGGGGAATGGCGTCCCCACCGAACCGATGCTGCCCTCTCTGATCGTGTTCTTCATGCGGATCTCAAGCGGATCCATGTTCAGAGCGGCGGCCAGCCGGTTCATCTGCCCTTCCGCCGCCAGCAAGGCCTGGGGCGCGCCAAAGCCGCGAAAAGCGCCCGAGGGGATGTTGTTGGTGTAGACAGTAAAGGTATCAACATGCACATTGGGTATCTCGTAAGGCCCGGTTACGGTAAAATGCGCGTTGCCCAGCACCTTGTTGGATGTATAGTTGTAGGCGCCCGCATCGCCAATCACCCAGGCCGAAGCCGCGGTCAATACGCCAGCGCCGGTAGCCCCCCATTTCGCCCGGACCTTTATCGGATGGCGCTTGTGATGATAAAGGATCGATTCTTCGCGGTTCCACTGTATCTTGACGGGCCGACGCAGCTTCCAGGCCGCCAGCGCCAGTATGATCTGGATGGTCATATCTTCTCTACCGCCAAAGGCGCCGCCAATGGCAGGATAAATGACGCGCACCTGCTCCGGCGGCAAGTCAAGGGCATGATAGATCTGTTCCTGATCTTCATGGGTCCATTGACCGGCGACGACCACAGTCACCCGTTCCTCTTCGTCGATGTACGAAAGGCCCGCTTCCGGTTGCAGATAGGCGTGTTCTTGCCAGGTGGTCTCGTATTCCGCCTCGACCACGACATCCGCCCGCGCCCAGCCGGAGGCCATGTCTCCGCGGCGGATGCGATACTGCGTCACCAGATTACCCGGACATTCCGGATGCAGTTGTGGCGCGCCTGCCTCCATTGCCGCTTCCGGATCAAAAACGGCGGGCAAATCTTCGTAAACGACATTGATCAGTTCAAGCGCTTCGCGGGCGACGGCGTCGCTTTCGGCGACTACCGTTGCCACCATGTCCATGTAGCAGCGAACGACATCGGTCCCGGGCTTGTCACCGCCCGGACCGCAAAGCACCGGCTGATCCTTGATGACCAGGCCATATTCGTTGACGGGCAGGTCTTGGCTAGTGAATACCCGCGCAACGCCGGGGAGCGCTTGCGCTCGGCTGACATCTACATGCAGGACGCGGGCATGCGCGCGCGCGCTAAACTTGACGCGCATCCACAACTGTCCTTCGATATCAATATCGCCGGGATAGCGGGTCTCTCCGGTGACCTTGCCTCGGGCATCGATACGTTTGACCGACTGGTTGATTACGGCGCTTGATTCTGCGGACAATTGTCTTACCCCTGTATAATGTCTCGCGGCGGACGGAAGACGTCTAGTACGACGGCAAGGCCTCGAATGTCGTTTCGATCAGTTTCTCGGTCTCGTTATAGAATATCCGTCTCAAAATGGCGATGGCAGCGGCATAAGTCGGTTCGACGCCGCCAAAGCTGAGACTGCCGGCGCCGAGATTCTGGCCGTCTTTGGTCGGTTTGTCCGAGGCGTAATGCAGGAATCCAATATCAAATTTGACCGAATGCAGGTTGACGATCTCATTCATGGGATGCCGCTGCGGGCGGAAGGCTTCGAAGACCGCGGAAAGGTAAGGACCGCCTTCCATCTCGATATCGGTATAGCCCTCTTTGTAGAAGACGCTCATATAGTGGGGATTCTGCAAGAACGTGCCCAAAACAGTTACCGCTTTCTGATTGTCGAGGATGTTGCCATGATGCATATAGGACCGGACGTGGCGCGCGGTAAAGCAATTGCGGAAAAGATAGGTATTCTGCGAATGTTCATCGTGGATCACGTTGGGGATCATCATATCGCCGATGCGACCGTTCAGCGTGGCCGACTTGCCCATGACGTAGACGCCGTCCAGGCGCCCAACACCCTCGGATATGCGGCTTAGCAATTCGTAAGAGGCCATGCCCAGGGGATAGTCAATATTGATGATGATGGCGTTACTGTGGCGCAGCGGCTCGAGATCATCGACGCGCCCCAGGCGAGGATCAAACCAGCGCGCTTCCAGCTTGCCCAATTCGATTACCTGGGTCTCTATTTGGAAACCCCGCCGACTGGGAACGCGGTGGATGCCAAGCCGATTCTCTTCCTCCTGCAATATTCGCTTGGCTTCGTTGCCGCGCTCGGAGAGGTACTGGCGCAACACAAAATAGAGAAAATTGTCCATACTCTTGTGGTAGCTCTGCTTGATGTCCTCGTACTCGGTCAACAAGGACTTCTCTTGAAATTTCTCGATGTAACCGATCAGGCTTTCTTCGTAACGCCTGGCGAAGCCGGCCAACAGGTTAATCAAGGAATGCGTATTGCTGGATACGAAGTAGACCGGCCTTTCATCAAGTTGTATACCAACAAGCGACAACTCTTCGCTCAAATGATTCCACCACGAGGCAGTGGCGCGTCGATAGTCCGCCAGCGAACCTGATATCAGTCGCAAGCTCATGCTTTTGCGCTCTCGGCTCATTTCCAGCAAATTGTTGACAAAATCATCCTTCCACAGCAAGTGCAGACGGCGCAAATCACTGACCGCCATGTACAAGCCTTCGGCCAATTGCGCAAAGTCGGCGGGCGACAACGTTTTGTCGTCAGCATGCGCCCCCAGCAAGTCACGCAAGTCTTGCTTTTGCAGCAAGTTGTGCAGCTTGTTCCATTCGATTTGAAAGGCCGTCAAAATCGGCACCAGGTCATCAATGTCGGAGCGGCTTATTATATAGACCGTCATGGTATGCGCGCCATTGAAGTGCGTCCGGCGACGGCGACCCGGCGCATAGACTTGCTTCCAACTCGCGATGTTTTTGTATCCAGCCGCCACAAAGGCGCGATCCATTTGCCCGATCAGTACTTCTTCGACCTGGATCATGCATGGCGGCAAGCGCAAGGCGCTATACATCAAGGCCGAGACATCGGGTTCCGGTTCGCTGGCGTACTCGTGCAAGGAAGAACGCATGGCGATATGACTCTCGACCAAAGTCTCAATCTTGATCGCGTCGCTCGAGCGCAACAACGAGTAATAGGTGCGCATATAAAGTTCAATTTCTTCGCTGCCGGTCTTGGGGACCCGTCTGTCCATGAGCTAGCCTTCGACCTGTCTCATCTTCGCTTTGCCGGCTTCTTCAAATGCTTTGACAATCTTGTAATAGCCGGTACACCGGCAGAGGTTGCCGCTAATGCTGTAATTGATCTGATCCCGGCTGGGCTCGTCAACCTCCTCAAGCAGTTTCGCGCCCGCCATCAAAAAGCCCGGCGTACAATAACCGCATTGGACCGCCGCTTCGTCAATGAAGGCGTTTTGAATCGGGTGCAGCGCTCCCGATTCCGCCAATCCCTCAACCGTCATGATCTCGGCGCCGTGCGCTCTTGGCGCGTGCACCATACAGGACATGACGGCGACATCATCAAGGAACACGGTACATGCGCCGCATTCGCCTTCGGCGCAACCTTCCTTGGCGCCCGGCAGTTTGACTTCGTCACGCAGCCAGTGCAGAAGAGACTTTTGCTGTCCGGCGCCGACAAGCGCCGATTCTCCGTTGATTGTACTTTCTATCGGTGTATCCGGCAGAATCGTGAGTTGCGCCGGCAAACCCATTTTCACCCTGGCTTCGTCCTTGCCCCAAAGCATGGGCGGATCGATCGGCAAGCCCGTGTCAAGGGAGTCGCGCGCCAATTGCCGCAAGGCGCGCGCCACCAGGACCTTCACCATCTCGCTGCGATATTCGGCGCTGCCGCGGACGTCGTCAATGGGCCTGACTGTTTCGGCGGCCAGGCGCCCGGCCTGCGCGATGTTTTCCGGGGACAAGCGCTTGCGGTCCAAGTATATCTCGGCCGCCGGCGCGCGAACGATGGTGGGGGCTACGCTGCCAAGCGCAACGCGCGCGTCGGAGACTGTCCCATCGTCTTCTAGCGACAGAACGATCGCCGCATCAACCACTGATATCGCCTGGGCCCGCCGCAAGCCCAGCTTCAAGAAGACGCCGCGCTGATTGTCATGCAGCGCCGGAAATGAAATAGCGCTCAGCATTTCATTGGGTCGCAATTTCGTTTGGCGGAATCCAGTGTAAAAGTCTTCCAGGGCAACCGAGCGCTCGCCCGCCAACGACGACAGCCGCAGCTTGGCGCCCAGGGCGATCAAGGGCGTGATGGTGTCGTTGGCGGGCGACGCGGTAATGAGATTGCCGGCGATCGTAGCGCGATTGCGTATCTGCGGAGCGCCGACTTCCCAGGAGGCTTGCGCCAACGGCAGACCGCGCTCCCGTATCAAGGCGCTGCCCAGGACATGATTATGCGTTACCAATGGTCCCAGGCAGATCATGCCATCGCGCAAGCAAATCTCATCCAGACCCTTGACCCGCGTGATATCAATCAGAATCTCGAGTTGAGGATGCCCCCCGCGCTCCATCTCGATAATCAGATCCGTGCCGCCGGCGACAATTCGCGCCTCCTGCCGGTGCTGGTCAAGCAGAGCCAGCGCCTCCTCGACCCTGCTGACGCAATGATATGCCTGCCACATAGCGGCGCCGCCTCCTCCAGGTATCGGCTCAAGATTCCGACTGCGGATCCAACTCCAATACCGTAAATGGATTGATGTTCAAGATACAGGTGGACCGGAACTGCGTTCGCACGACTTTTCGTCGATCCCAGGTATGCACATGGCCATGCAACATATAGCGCGGCCGATGCCATTTCAGGAAATTGATGAAACTGTCGAATCCCCGATGCGCGAAATCCCGGCCGTCGTGGATATTGCGCGCCGGCGAATGGGTGACAAACAGATCTACCCCGCGGTTGCCAGTCACGCGATTCCAGAGAATTTTTGCGCCCAGGCGCGCGACCATCCCGTGCATTTGCATCTGTGTATATTGGATTTCCCCCGCATTATAGCGTATCGAGCCTTCCAACCCGGCCAGGGTCAAACCTTTGTATTCAACGACATTCCCGTGCAGATCAATTCCGCCGGGCGGGTCATCCTTGTAGATCTCGTCGTGATTGCCGCGCACGAAAAACATCGGTACGCTGATGATGGTGCTGATGAAATCAAGATAACCCGGCGGCATATCGCCGCAACTTACGATTAAGTCAATATCGCTATATTGGCGACGAAGATTGACCGCGCTATGTAACTGTGGCGCTTCGATGTCGCTGACGCACAGAATCTTCACGGCCCGGTCTCAAACAGCTAAATCGCCGCCCTTTTATCCGCTACGCTTGATCGCTAGCCGGAATAGCCGCTGGCGAAGGTGTCGATCATCAGAGGCACGTCCTCGCCCAAGGGATAGAGAATCGGACAAGTAGCGCCAGCGGAAATGTACTCGCGCACCTTGGCCTTGACCTCTGCCGGCGTGCCCGAAGCCGTGATCATTTGAACGACGTCGTCCGGCACCAGTTTCATGGCCTCGAGGATCTGTTCCTCGGTGGCCGGCCAGGTCAAGACCTGCCCGATTTCCTCAAGCAAATCCTGGCTGACGCCGCTGGCTTTCATGATATGCGGCTGTTGGCCCAGGTATTGCGTCACCAGCTTGCGAGCGGCATCAAGCGCTTTCTGGCGGTCCTTGTCTACCGAGCAAACGACCAACTGCGGACGATCGACATCGTCAACATTTTTGCCCGCCTTGCGCGCGCCGATTTCAAGTTGAGACATAGCCGACTCGTTGTACTTGGGCGAAACGAGGTAGTTCAGAACGACGCCGTCGGCGATCTCGCCGGTGAGCGCCATCATTTTTGGCCCGGTCGCGCCAACGTAGATGGGCACATTGCGCGCTTCCTTGCGCCCGTGCACTACATCAAGTTCCACATCTTCCAATTGTACGAATTCGCCCTGAAAGCTGACGCGTTCGCGATTCAGCAGACGCCGTACAACGGTCACATCTTCGCGCATGGCCAGCAGGTTCTTGCGGCGCTCGATGCCGACTTTTGCCGCCAGCGGATCCCACCAGGCGCCGATGCCGCAATAAATACGATCCTGCGCCAGATCGTCCAGGGTCAAGAAAGTGGCGGCAATAACCGCCGCATTGCGCGTCCAGTTATTGATGACGCCGGAACCGATCTTGATGCGCGAGGTCACAGCGGCAAAGGCGGCCATCGGTACAATCGCATCTCGAACCAGCCGGCTTTCCGCCTGCCAGACCGCTTCGAAGCCGGCCTGTTCCGCATATTTGACATAATCCATCGCGTCCCGCAATGAATGCGCGTCCTGCAAATAGAGCGCTACTCGATCAGCCATCATTCAACTCCAGATCCTAAAGCTAATAATCAATTTCCCGCATTATCAACATAAATGAAGCTCTTGCACAAATCAACCGTCTCAGGCCGATCGACGCCTGCCGCCAGGCGGCCATCGACCTGGATGCTGGCAATACTCACCAACCTTTATTCCAGCGTTTCCATTCCGCCGCTGGGCACAACGGAAAAATCCGGCAAATGCCCGAATCTGCCTTCTGACCAGATTCGCCGGTACAGATTGAGGTCTTCAGGGACATCAATATCCGAAGCCAGGCGGTCGGAGTGATAAGTCATGACCTCGATGCCGGCGCGTTCGGCGCTGGCGATATGCCGCTGATAACTGCCCGGACCGTAGTCAAACTGAATCAAGCCGGGCGGGCGCGCCAGCAAGGCGTTGGTGCCGTCGCCGTTATGGTCGGTTGCAATAACGATCGAGCGGTTCTTGCCCAATTCGATCAAGGCCTGAATATCATCAGCATGTACAAACGGCAGATCGGCCGGCAAAATCAAGACCCCGTCGACCCGCCAACTCTTTACGATCATGGTGGCGCGCATCAGCGCCGGATTGAGATCCGAGATCGCGCTTTCCTGAATTGTCTTCGCGCGCATTTCACGGGCGATTGCCAAGGCCTTGGTATCGCGCGAGATGACCAAAACACCCGAGACTTCGGGCACAGACGTGACAACCGAGAGCACATGCCGAAACATCGCCACCGCCAGTTCGTACCGTTGCGCGGGAGACAATACCGTGGATAGGCGGCTCTTGGCATTTTTCAAGGGTTTGACGGGTACGATTGCCCAGAGGCTCATGCTCCCCAACTTTCTATCCAATTGAGCGTCGCTTGCGCCAGCGATCTTTTGTCATCTTCAGTTTTCATCAGGGTGTTCAATTGTATGGTTCGCAGGTCGCTATGCCCCAAGGGCTCGTTTCTGGTGTCATTCACAAACCCGTTGATGATTTCGGTATAATACTTGGCGATATTTGCCGCAGTCACTTCTTGTCCCAGTTCCGACATGATTTTGGCCGCAGGGCCTTTCACTGCAGCGCCCCCGATGAGGGGCGTAACCGCTACAATGGGTACGTCAAGACTTGTCAGGGTGTCTCGCATGCCCTTCACGGCCAGGATCGGCGCCACAGACAACCAGGGATTCGACGGCGCGATCAAGACAATATCCGCCCCGCGCAAAGCCGAGCGGACCTGTGAAGTAATACTTGAGCTCTCGCAGCCGGCATGCCGGATCGACTTAAGCACTGGTTGCCAGCGATATTTGACAAAGTATTCCTGGAAACCCAATTCGCCAAATTCGACTGTCTCGATCTTGGTCGGCATTTCGTCATCGCTCATAGGCAGCAAAGCCGCATCGACGCCCAGCGACCTGGACATGCGCCGGGTCGCCTCGGTCAACGAATGTCCGCAGCGCAAGAGACGGCTGCGATGCAGATGCGTCGCCAGATCCTTGTCTCCCAGACGAAACCAGGTATCCACGCCGTAAAACTTGTTAAGTGTCTCGAGCGCGACGACGCTGTCGCCCTTCAGGCCCCATCCCAAATCCGGATTGACCAGTCCGGCCAGCGTATACATTATAGTATCAAGATCGGGACAGATCCTTAAACCGAGATGCCAGAAATCGTCGCCGGTATTCACTACAAAGGTCAGTTGACGCGCGGGCACGATCTGAGCCAGACCGACAGCCAACTTCGCCCCGCCAACGCCGCCCACCAGGACGACGATATCCTTGTCTAGCGCCACATTACCCTCGTTTCCCAGTTTTCCCGACCGCGCGTCCTTTCGTCCGCGGGGTAGCCGACTGTGATCATGCCTTGCGCTTGCCAATCAGCGGGCAGGTCGAGCGCGGCGCCGACAAGATCGGGACAGAACAGCGGAGCGCACATCCAGCAAGCGCCCAGGCCAAGACTGCTGGCCATGAGCAGAATATTTTGCCCGGCCATGGCTGTGCTCTGGATCGCCATGATACGTTCATGACCGCTGCGCTTATCATCAGGATAGGCATCCATGTCTGATACGGTCATACAAAGCAAGATTAACAAGGGCGCGCTGCTTATCCGCTCAAATGACCGGCCGACGTCGGCCTCGATAACCGCCTCTGGCAGGCCGTCCGCTTCCAGGTCAGCGCGCAGCTTCGACCCCATAGCGCGCGCAAGCCCTTCTTTCTTCGCTTTTTCGCTGACGATGACGAAGCGCCAGGGCTGCCTGTTATGCGCTGACGGCGCCCAGATCGCCGCCTCCAGCAACTGCTCCAGGCAGCGGTCGGGAATCGGACGTCGTTGATAGCGCCGCAGCGAGCGTCGCGCGCGAAAAAATTTCAAGAGATCTTGCGGATGAATTCCCACGGAAATTCTCTGATTTATCGATACAAATCATGTTCCGGGGCGCGATTCAAATCGGACGACGACCCGTGCGGCGTCGTGACATCGATCCCGCGGATTACTATGGCAGGATAACCCTCGTCAGCCTCTCCGCACAGCAAATGCGCCGCCGAAGCCACCAGGTCGGCATAAGCCTGCTGCGTCACTTCCAGCTTGCGGCCATATAGATCCCTCCTGCCTCGCAGATCCTTGACAGCCGCGATCCCGGCCACACCGATCGCCACCCCGACGTTGCCGACGCGAAAGGGACGGCCGTGCGTATCACTGATGATCACCGCAACATCGACATCGAGCTTGTCGCGCAGAGAATCGCGCATGGCGGCGGCTGAGGCGTCAGGATCCTGCGGCAGCAGCAGCGTGGCATTGTCGCCACTCTCGACATTCGATCGGTCCAGTCCCGAATTGGCGGAAACAAAACCCAGGCGATGCTGCGTCACCAGTACGCCGCGGCGCTTCCGAGAAACCATCGCCGCCTCTTGCAGGATCAGCTCGACCAGTCGCGGATCTTTGTCCGTTTCGGCCGCCAGCGCAGCCGCTGCTGGCGAAACGGAGATCTCCGCCAATGACACCTGACGTCCTTCCGCCTTGGAAACAATCTTCGACGAGATGACCAGAACATCTCCGTCCGCCAATGACAAGCCCGCGGCGCGAGACTTGTCCAATATGATCGCCACAATGTCGTCGCCGGGCTGGATCAGAGGAATGGCGGGTATCGCGAAAGCGGAAAAAGACGGAAGCGGGCGCACTGTTATGTCTCCAGGCCGGTGATGCGGATCCCCGCGCCTTTGACCTTGTAGCGCTTGTTGATGTGCAACAGGATGGGCGTCAGCGACTCCACCGCCACCGCGTTCTTGAGCGCGCCGGCGTCAATGCCTCGCATGCCGGCTGCTTGCGCCAATTCGATGACGGCCGCCTTGGCAGCCGAGTCGTCGGCGCAAACCAACACGTCACAATCGACCGGCCTATCCAACTGCTTAAGTTTGACCGCGCTGACATTTTGAAAGGCCGCTACCACAGTGGCTTCGTCCCCAAGGATAGCCTGTGCTTCCAATGCCGCCGCTCCGCCGGCGGGCAGATTAACGGCCATGACTTGCGGCGGCAACAAGGGCACTGTCAGATCAACCACTACCTTGCCGCGACACGGCTCCCTAAGGCCTTCCAAAGTGGGCTTGTGGGCGGAATAAGGCACGCTAAGAACGATCAGGTCGGCGGCGGCGGCGGCGGCGGTATTTGACATCCCGCTGAGCAAGTCCCGACCCATTTCGGCGTTCATTTCCGCCGAACGTCCAATCGCCTTTTCGGGCGAGCGCGAGCCAATTATTACGCGATAGCCGCTTTGCGCCCAACGCATGGCCAGTCCCGCGCCCTCTTTGCCAGTGCCGCCAAGGATCGCGAGCGTCGTCTGACCTTCATTCCTGTCTGACATAGCTTGTCTTTCTCTATTTCAAATCGAAATTGAATCAGGATTGTATAGCAAGTTCGGCATTTCGCGTATACCGCTCCCAAACCTTGGGCGCAAGGGCCAGCGCCTCGGCGGCGATCTCCGCTTCGTCCAAGACCAGAATTTCGCGATCGCGCATTAGCAGCTTGCCGTCGCATATGGTACTTGTCACCATCGATGCTTCGAAACCGAAAAGCAAGTGCCAGGGCAAGTTGCCCGCGTTAAGGGGTGTGAAGGGCTGATAGTCTACGAAGATCAGGTCCGCTTTCGCTCCTGGCGTGATTTGACCAATCAGGCTGCCCGGGAAGAATCGCTCGACAAGACGCGCGTTGTTTTCCCAGGCCATTTTTGCGATATGCATCCCGTTCGCGGCCCGTGGATCCCTCTGAACCACTTTGTGCAAGAGGTATGCGCTTTTCCATTCCGCCCACATATTATTGCTGAATCCATCATTGCCTAAACAGAGCTTGAGGCCATCCGCGAGCAGGCCGTCTATATCAGCCGCGCCCACCCCGTTGTTCATATTGGAACGCGGCTGGTGGCTGACCCATACGCCCCGCTCGCGCAGAATCTCTCTTTCGTTTTGGTCGATGTGCACGCAGTGGGCGGCGATGGTATTCTCGCGCCAGATCCCGTACTCATCCAGGCGCTGCGCGACGCGCTTGCCGCTGCGGTCCAGGCTGTCTTGCTCGTCCGCTTCGTGCTCGGCAACGTGAATATGGAAGCCGCTATCGGCGGGCGCCGAATCCGCGCAAGCGCGCAAACTGACGTCATTGAGCGTCAAACTGGCGTGCAAGCCAAAGACGCCGCGCAGCCGAGGGTGCTCGGCGGAAGCCTTCATGAAGCGCAAATTCTCGTCGATGCCCGCTTCCATCTTGTCCATGCCGTCACGGTCGGTGACTTCGTAACAGAGAATGGCGCGCAAGCCCGCTTGATCGACAGCCGCGGCAATCGTGTCGAGGCTGCCGGCGATGTAGTTGGGACTGGCATGGTGATCGACGAGACTGGTGGTCCCGTGCTTGATGGCGTCCAGCAAACAGACCAGGGCGCTGCAATGGACGCTCTCACGGTCAAGCGCTTTGTCCAGCGGCCACCACAGGCGTTCCAGAATTTGCGGAAAATCGCGCGGCGGCGCGCCGGGTATGGCCATTCCCCGCGCGTACGCGCCGTAAAAGTGCGTATGCGCGCAAATATTGCCCGGCATCACGTATTGACCTTTCGCGTCCAGGCGCTCGACCTCCGGATAATCGCGCAGCAGATCTTGGCAGCGCCCGACCGCCGCTATTCGACCTCCTTTGATTAAGATGGCGCCGTCCGCGTGTACACTCGCGTCATTTCCCAAGGTGATAACTTGCGCGTTCGTGATTAGCATCTTCCGACCCTCCACTTCAGAATCGCGACAGCCGGGGCGAGCCGCGCTCAGTTGCCCAGCGCATAAAAGAGCCGATCGACATAAAAGCCGGCGTCGCTGTACAGATCGGGAATCGAATCGGCGCTGATAAATCGATCCCAGGTGGTTCTTATGAAACTGATAGAGCGCGCTGGCTCGTTCGCGATCGGCGGATCCTTTTCGATCAAATGACGGAATTGCACCTTGTAATACAGTTCTTCCGAACGCGTCCCTTCTTCCGGCAGCAAATCCCGGCGCCGCGCCAGCTCGACCCCGGTGATGCGCGCGAAAGCGGCAATGGCGCCGCCCTCGTCGCCGAAACTGCTGGCGCTGAGGAAGAGCGCGACGTATTCGGCGTCGATCCCCCGCGGCATTTGCCGCCAAGGGATGCGGTACCAATGCCGTTGGCGAGCAATTTCGAAATCTTTTACGCGTTTAACAACGCCGACCAGGACACGGTCATCAGCATACATGTTTCTTCTCAGTCGCTCGGCGCGCAATCGGGGAGAAGGATTGACGCGCTCGCACAAAATAACAAGCCTTCTCCTTGCCTGATAGTGTATCCTTTTCGGCTGAAACAGGAAATCTTAACCGTCGAGGACAGCGAGAGCGCCGAGAACAACGTTTGAGTATTGTTGCTCTCCGTGTTCTTAGCAATACCACTATAGTCATGCAAAAAATCGCAATGCTCGGAGACTAAACTCCCCTCTCCAATGCATTGGGGAGGGGCCGGGGCAGGGGTCAAAGAAGCGGCATTCCGAATTTTCATTACTTGCTTGCAACTACTTTTGCACATTTGTGGTGAAATGAAATTGCTTAATTACAAGCGATTTCGATACATGTCCCCTTGCATTGGGCAAGCGGGCTTGTATCTGAGCGCTCTGGCGATTCGCTTACCGCCGCTCGCGTTGTTCCAGCAATCGTTTGTCAATTTCCCCAACGCGTTCCTGATGGCCGATCCACCAAGCCGGATCACGCTGCGCGTCGAGCGCCGCGACTGTTTTTCCTTGTTGTTCGACCCAGGTATAGTATTTTAGATTGTGCCAACGTTCGCGCGCCTCTCGGCTGCCTTCCTGCACCCAGTCCAGCCCGGCGCGGTGAAATCCGCCGTCGACAATCGCTGTTGCCTCGGCCTCGTCCAGCGGTCCCTGGGCATCTCGCAGCTTGGACAGCACCGACCCGTATCGGTCCATGGCATCGGTGGCCACCGTCACTATGACATCCTCTGAGGTCATGCCATAAAATTTGGCTGTTTTGATCGCGCCAATGATATTGCAGATGCCGCTGATGCCCAAGGTCTCGGCCAGGCCCTGGATCTGAGCCGCATCTATGCCGAAACGGCGCGCCAAGGTTTGACGACCCGTTTCTTCCGCCAGCAGGCGTAATCCCTTGAGACAGTCCGTATCATCAATTGCCATCAGCGCGTCCATATTGAGCACGTTGTGGATCCAGGTGACATGTTTGTCGCCAATGCCCTGGATCTCGTGGGCGCCATAGCCGTTGTTGTACAAGGTCGGGCACTGTATGGGTTCCAGACCAACAATCTTGTGATCGGGCCAGACTTGCTTAAGCCGATCGCCGGCCGCAATCGTGCCGGCGCTGCCCATTGCCGAAACGTAGGCCGAGATCCGGCCCTTGCCGATGCCTTTGCGCCGCAAATCTGCCGCCAACTCGACGATGGTATTGCCGGTCACGTGATAATGGAATCGGTAATTGCCCATCACCTCGAACTGATTGAGGATGCGGATGTTGGGATCGCTCGCTCGCAGCCGCTTGACCTCGTCATAGATTTCCTTGACGTTGCTTTCGCTGCCCGCCGTGCGTATGATCCGCGCGCCATAGCGCGTGATGCGTTCAAAGCGTTCCCGGCTCATTTCCTCCGGCAAGACCACGATGCTGTCATATTCCATCCGGCAGCCGATGAAGGCGCCGCCAATGCCGTAATTCCCGGTGGAAGGCCAAACCAGCGTATGCAGGGCCGGATCCACCTCGCCCATTAGCTGCATCTCGAGCAGCACGGAATAAGCCGCCCCGACCTTGTGGCTGCCCGAAGGAAAGCGGCCGCCGCAGATCAAAACAATCTCGGCCTCCACGCCGGTTAGGGCCTTGGGCAGGACCAAGTGATAGATCTCGTTCTTCGTGTCGCGCCAGGTGATGTTGTAGAGATTAAGCGGATTCAAGGGATCCGCATCCAAAGCGGCCACCGCATCCGCTCGCACAGCCGGATTGATCTTCTGCGGGTGCAACATCTCTTCAAAGGTCGGCCCGGTTACCATAGCTCTCTCCCGTACTGCTTTCCGCTAGTTGTCGTCTGGACCTGCGTCGATCTCCAATTGCTGTTCGAGAATGCGCATTTCGTTTTGTACCTCGGTCCGGAGGCGCGCCAATTCTCGATAGGACTCAAAATCGGCCTCCGACATCGACTCGGTGCCGCCGCCATGCCGCATGATCAGGTCGTCTATCCGCTTGTCCAGGGATTCATAATTCCCGACCAGCTCTCGATAGCGCTGTACCAGTTTAAGCTGGTCCGACTTTTGCGACTGGCTCATGCCGGACCTTTCGGGAGCTCGCAGACGCCATCCTCTTGGCCTGGATCGGGATTCTCGGCTCGATTGACCCGCTGGTCCCGCAGCCCCGGCTCGTTGATCCCGGCCGTAGAAGCCACTACGTAGAGCGGCCTGTCGCGCGTTTCGTCGTAGGTGCGGGCGACATATTGACCGAGGATAAACAAGAAGAACAACTGGAATGAACTGAGCAACAGCAGCAATACGATGGTGGTTGCTTGCCCGCCAAAAAATTCTTCGCCCATTGTGATACGCAAAACGGAAATCACGATTCCTACCAGAAGCGACAATATCCCCAGTATGAAACTAATATACAGCATGATCTGCAAAGGGAAAAACGAAAAACTGGTGACGGCGTCCAGCGCGAAGGCGATCATCTTGCGCCAGGGATACTTGGTTTCTCCCCAGATTCGTTTTTCGCGGGCGTAAGGCACGCCCGTCTGTCGGTAGCCGACCCAACTGGTCATACCACGGATGAAGCGATGGTGTTCGCGCATTTGCCTCAGAACGGCAGCCACCTTGGCGTCCATGAGACGGAAATCTCCCGTATCAACCGGAATACTTATATCTGTGATACGATGGATCATGCGATAAAACAATTTGGCGCTGGACCTTTTCAGGAAGCTCTCGCCCTTGCGCTCCGTACGAACAGCGTAAACGACATCGAAACCTTCTTTCCATTTGGCGATCAAACGGGGAATGACCGCTGGCGGATCTTGCAGATCGGCATCGATGAGCACCACTGCCGCGCCGGAGGCGTAATCCACGCCGGCGGTTACGGCGACTTGGTGACCGAAATTGCGAGCGAAGTTGATGACCTTGACGCGACCGTCGGCATCCGCCAATTGCTCCATAATTTCCTGAGAGCCGTCGACGCTGCCGTCGTTGACGAGCAGCAACTCCCATGACTCGCCGGTGGAATCCAGCGCCGCCTGTACTTCGTCGTAGAACCTGCGCAGGTTGCCGGCCTCATTGTAGACGGGCGCAACGATCGAGTACCGGGGTTGCTCAGCCATGGGCTCTCGCTCGATTCAGCGCCGCACGGGCCGCGTCGACTGTAGGCGCGACTCTAATCCCCCCGGATACCGCTTGACGCGCCCGGGCGACATCTTTGAGGCCGTTGCCCGTGATCAGCAGGCACAAGCTCTCTTCTTTGTCGATCAGACCGGAGGCGACCGCTTGCCTCGCGCCGGCAAAGGTCGCCGCTGCGGCCGGCTCCGCGAAGACGCCGCTCAATTGCGCCAATTGCGGGATAGCCGCAAGGATGTCGGCATCGGATACGGTGACAAAGGCGCCGTCGCTAGCGCGCGCGGCTCGCAGCGCCTTGGCGCGATCGCGCGGCAATTCCGATGCGATGCTATCGGCCACCGTCGTCGCCGGAGCGCGACTGATGGCCGTCGCCTCCAGCCCCCCCTGCCAGGCGCGCGCCAAGACGGCGCTCCCGGCCGCCTGAACGCCGATCAAACGCGGTAGTTTTTCAATCCAGCCGAGACGAAGCAAGTCTGAAAATCCCTTGTGCAAGCCGCTGATAATGCTGCCGTCGCCGACGCTGACAGCCACGACATCCGGCGCCTGCCAGCGCATCTGTTCGGCGATTTCAAGCGCGGCCGTCTTTTTGCCCTCGGTGGTGAAGGGATTGACGCCAGTATTGCGCGAATACCAGCCTTCCGCAGCGCAATATGCCATGCACAGATCAAAGGCGTCATCATAACTGCCTTCAACGAGCAGCACAGTAGCGCCATAGACCAGCAGTTGAGCAACCTTTGCTTCCGGCGCGCTATGCGGAACGAAAATGACAATGTCTATCTCTGGCACAGCCGCGCCCAAACCCGCCAACGCCGCGGCAGCGTTGCCGGTGCTGGCGGTGCTGACCGTAGTGATCCTCTGCTCCAGCGCGCGGGCCAGGACTAGCGCGCTGGCGCGATCCTTGAGCGATCCGGTAGGATTGGCGCCGTCATCTTTGATCCAGGCGCGATCAAGCCCCAGCGATTGCGCGACGCGCGGCGCCGGGTACAAAGGCGTCCAGCCCACGTCCAGGGCCGGCGCCCGGCTTTCCGGCGCGATGGGCAGAAGCGCTTTGTAGCGCCAGCAATTGGCTTGACGGCTGGCCAAGAGCGCATCGCGATCGAGGGACGCGGACAGGGCCGAATAGTCGTAAAGGATATCAAGCGTACCCAATTCGCCATGCTCTGGACAAGTATAAGTCACCTCGTCACCGGCGTAGGTACAGCCCCCGACAACACAGCGAAGCTCTTTTATTTCTGCCATTGTCTCTTCATCATAGGTCAGCCGCAAATTGGCGGCCGATTCCGCCGGGGCGCGCTCAGCCGCCCGGAACGATTCGCGTGCCAGTCTCGTGATGCAAGGCCCGCGTCAAATTGGCCGGATTGGTTATGATGGCGCGCGGTCCGCCGTTGTGTACGAAATCGACCGTCGCTTCGATTTTGGGAAACATGCTGCCGCGCGCGAAATGTCCCTCGTCCATATACCGATGCGCCTCTTGCAATGTCATGACATCCAGCGCATATTCATCGGGACTGTTGAAATGCAAGCATACTTTCTCGACGCCGGTAGAAATCAATAACAGGTCAGCGCGTAAAGTCTGCGCCAGCAAACTGCTGGCGCGGTCTTTATCAATGACGGCGTCTATGCCGCGCAAGCTGCCCACTTCGTTGCGCACCACCGGCACACCGCCGCCGCCGCAGACGATTACGATGTATCCGGCCAGCACCATAGCTTGAATCGCATTGATTTCGTTGACGACCAGTGGCTTCGGTGAAGCCACCACGCGGCGCCAGCCCCGCCCGGCATCTTCCACCATGCGCCAACCTTGTTCTTGCGCGGCCATGGCTTCTTCATAGGTCAGGAAGCCGCCAATCGGCTTGTCGGGATTGTCAAAGGCGGGATCATCCGGGTCCACGCGCATCTGGGTGATAATGGTGGCGACAGTGTGATTCATGCCAACGCGCCGCAAGGAGTTGTCCAGCGCCTGTTGCAGCATATAACCGATGCTGCCCTGGGTGTCCGCCACTACCAGATCCAAGGGCACATCGTGGATATCCGCCTCGCGCTTGGCGATTTCGGATCGGTTAAGAATGTAACCGACTTGCGGTCCATTACCGTGGGTGATGACCACCTGCCAGCCGTCGGCGATCATGTCAGCGATATGGCGACAGGTTTCGCGCACTGCCTCCCATTGCTGGTCGATCCCCGGATTGCCTGGGTCGGTAATCAGCGAATTGCCGCCAATTGCCACCACCACCAGTTTATCGATCATCGTCGCTCTCTTTCGATTATCGTTATGCGCCTAGGGCCCGGCGGCAAGACATGCGGCGTCGGCAAAGCGACAAAACCCGTTTCTTCAGGGAGCTTCGTCCCAGGCGATCGCAGCGATGCGATCATCAGCGCATTGTAAGAGCCATCGCCGCCTTCTGTACGTGCAATCTGTTCTCAGCTTCATCGTAAACGACGCTTTGCGGTCCATCAATCACGCTGTCGGTCACCTCGATATTGCGGTCAGCCGGCAAGCAGTGCATATATATGGCGCCCTCATTGGCCAGGGCCATCCGCCGGTCGTCGGTGATCCAGTCGCTGTATTTGGCGCCGATCTGAGCCGACTCGTCTTGATCTTCCGTGGTCAGCCAGCTGCCCCAACTCTTCGGATAAAGAATATCGGCGCCGGCGAAGCCGGCGTCAAAGTCCTCAAGTATCTCGAAAGAACCGCCGTGGCGTCGGCTGTTTTCCCGGGCTTGCGCCACGATCTCGGGCATCAATTGATACTCGGGCGGGCGCGTCAAACGCAGGTTCATGCCAAAACGGGTCATCAACAGCACCAGACTTTGGGGGACGGAAATCGGCTTCTGATAACTGGAAGCATAAGCCCAGCTGACGTTAATTGTCTTGCCGCGCAAGTCGCGTCCGAATTTCTCCTGGATGGTCATCAAATCGGCCAGGATCTGAAAAGGATGATAGATCTCGCACTGCATGTTCAGCACCGGGACTCGGCTGGCCGCGGCCACGGACTTGATATAGGCGTTGCCGATTTCCCAATCGCACTGTCGGATCGCGATACCATCGGTGTAGCGCCCGACGATCTCGCCGATCTCCTTGGCGGTGTCCCCGTGACTGATTTGCGTGGTACTGCTGTCGATAAACTGGGCGTGACCTCCCAATTGCGCCATTCCAGCTTCAAAGCTGATGCGCGTCCGCGTACTGGTGAAGAAAAAGAGCATGGCCAACACTTTGTCGCGCAAGAGCGCGTGAGGCTCGCCGAGCGCCCGCTTGCGCTTTAAATCCCAGGCGACGTCTAGCAGGGTTTCGATTTCTTCTTTTGACCAGTCCTGCGTGCTAATGAGGTCACGACCTCTGAGGTCAGTTTGCATATCCAACTCCCCGTTTCAAAAACTAAGCCGAAAATTGTCATCCGGCAAACTTACATTATCAACTCAGACAGCGGCGCCATGCCACGTTCCAGCAAGGACCAAGTCAACTGACATTGAGACGCCCGCTTTTGTATGTTCTCGCGCATCGACAGCGTCCGACCTCGCAATGCCGCGCCTACCCTTGAAGCGTGTTCAAGAGTATCGACGGGAAAATCGCATACCATTCCGTCGAACGCACGACATCTTCCAGCGGCACCTGGTCCAAGACCGTGTGCGCGTGAATTTCGTTGCCGGGCGCGAAGCCAATGCTGGGAATGCCCGCTTTGCCGGCCCAATAGATGCCATTGGTGGAGAAGTCCCATTTGCCGGTGTCGGTTTGGCCGAAGAGGGTCTCGGCAGCCCGCAATCCGGCCACCACGATCGGCTCATCTTCTTCAAATGCCCAGGCCGGGTAGATTTTGTCCAGTGGAAAAACGAAACCGGTATAACTAGGATCGTCATAAAGCAAGATTTCGGCGTGAATGTCGTCGCGCTGGCCAATGATATCTTGCAGGCGCTCCAGTTCGGCTTGCGGCTCCTCGCCGAAGGTGATGCGCCGGTCGACATAAATAATCGCCTCGTCCGGCACCGCGTTGATACTAGGCGTTTTGACCTCCATGTCAGTGACTGTGATCCGTCCCTGTCCCAAAAAGTCATGATCGCCCAATTGCGGCTCGATGTGGCTGAT
>JAPOOU010000158.1 GCA_026713245.1 Chloroflexota bacterium | reverse complement strand
CCACAAGCGCTTCGGTCCAGTCCAGGCCAACCAGGACATTAGCGTTACCTTCCATGAAGGCAAGATTGTCGGCATTCTCGGCGAAAACGGCGCCGGCAAGTCAACATTGATGAAAATCCTTTCCGGTTTTCAACCGGCGGACCAAGGCGAAATCTCGATTGATGGCCGCGTCATCGCTTACACCGGACCCACGGCAGCAATCGCCAACGGCATCGGCATGCTGCAGCAGGATCCACTCGATGTCGGCGCGTTCACGGTCTTGGAAAACTTCATATATGGCGGCGCGGAAGGCATTACGTTGGGGCGCGCCCAGGCAGAAGCAACCCTGGATGACCTGTGCGCTCGCTTCGGCTTTGAGCTCGATCCCCATCAATTGATCGACAATCTGCTCATCGCCCAAAGGCAGCAATTGGAGATTGTCCGGCTGCTGGCGCTGGGCGTGCAAACGCTGATCCTGGACGAACCAACCACCGGCATCTCGGCCGAGCAAAAGATCATTCTCTTTGACGCGCTGAGAAAGCTCGCGCGCGACGAAGGCATGATCATCTTGCTGGTATCACACAAGCTGGAGGACGTGATTGAACTCTGCGATGAGGTCATGGTCCTGCGCGCCGGCGTCCTTGTCGGCGACATGGAAATGCCGATCGCCGATCACAATTTGACCGGCGCCGTCATCGCCGAGACCAAACAGCATTTGGTGACGATGATGTTCGGAGAGGAATTGGAAGCCCAAAGTCGTGAACATTACAGCCTGGGCACGCCCGTGCTCGAAGTAGACCAACTCCTCGTCCACGACCTGCGGCTGGATATGCAGCCGATCAGCATGAGCGTGCGCGCCAGTGAGGTTATCGGCCTGGCCGGCCTTGACGGCAGCGGCCAGGAACTGTTCATGCGCGCCTGCGCCCGCCTGGGGAGGATCGCCGGCGGCAGCTTGCTACTGAACGGTGACAACATCATCGGCGCAAGCTATCGTCAGCTATTCCACCGTGGCTGTATTTTTGGGGCGGCGGGCAGGCTGGAAGAAGGATTGATCGCCGGCTTGACCTTGACCGAACACACGGCGCTGGTCGCCGACGACCATATGCGTATCGACTGGAAATCCATGGCCAAGCGCACTGTCTCCCGCATAGACCAGTACCGCGTCAAGGGCCGCGCCGCCGATAATATCGAGCAACTATCCGGCGGCAATCAGCAACGCGTACTGATGGGACTGCTTCCCGATGAACCGCAACTGCTGATCCTGGAACAACCAACGCGCGGCCTTGATGTCGATTCCGCGCGCTGGATCTGGACACAGCTATTGGAACGCTGCCAGCAAGGTACCGCGATCATCTTTAATTCTTCCGACCTGGAAGAGTTGGTCACCTACAGCGACCGCATCTTCGTCTTTTACGCCGGGCGCGTCTATCCGGTGACGGACGTGGGCCAAACCAGCATCGACGAGCTCGGGCATCTGATCGGCGGAGAATTCTGAGCGCCGTGCGATTGGTGAGCTGAATGTGTGTTAATATTAATATTTGAAAGGGTTTCTCTACAATTTCCTCAAGATAATACAGATTAGGAGACATTCATGTACCATAAACTAATGATCGTGTGCTTGGCATTGCTTTTCGTGGCGACGCCGCTAGTCCAGGGACAGGGAAATGACAATCCAACCATCGCTTTCCTGCGATTCGGACGCAACCCAATCGAGACGATCGTCCACATCGCTTTCGTCAACACGCTGCATTCCTACGGATTCATCACTTTGGAT
>JAPOOU010000132.1 GCA_026713245.1 Chloroflexota bacterium | reverse complement strand
GTCGACAATGAGCATATTGGACAGCTAGCCTACGAGACATCGCCGGGAAGCGTCGGCATCGCCGTTGTCAACTATGCCAGCGTCGATACCAATTGCGTTTTTGAGGACTTTTGGGTTCTCAGCCTGGACGGATGAGCGCTAGCGCTTGCTTTCTCGGGTCCTAGGCGAGAAGCCCCACCAACCGGTGAGGCTTGCTGGATTTTTATGCTTAGACTGCTGGGAACTAAGCGCTTTAGCTCATAGCCGCGCCGAGCGTGGCGCAACCCGGGCAAGTGCCATCCGGGCGAATAAGCGCGTAACCGCCCATGGGATCGGAATCCCAGCGCGTAAAGTTCACGTTCCATACGATCATCAGCGAAACGCGGCCGGAGTCGCGCGAAAGACGGGCGGCATCGGCGATCCATTCCGCCTGCTGCGCCACCGATACATTGTTGGCCCAGGCGAAGCTGGCCGGGATCGGCGCTCCCATTCCTTCTCCACTCAAATAGCCCAGTTCCGTCCAACATATCTTCGAATCCGGGAAGAATTGCGCGCCGCGGTTCAGCATAGAGCCAAAGTACCGCGTCGGATAGTTGTCGCGGGGATCGCCTCCGTTGTTGCGTGGGCTGACGATACCCTCGTTGTAGTGCAAGCCAAGGCAATCCATATATTGCGCGGCGCCAGCTTGGGCCATTTGCTGCATGAATTTGTCGTCGTTGACAACGGCGCCGGGGAAAGCGCCTTCCGCCCCGGTTGGCGCCGGCGCTCCGCTGATCACGAGCGTGGCCGGGTTGGCGGCCTTGATCGCGCTGTACGCCGCCCGCAACATCTCCGTATATTTCGCGCCATGGATCTGACCGAAGGGCCATTCGCGATCCAGATTGGGCTCGTTCCATATTTCGATCGCGTCCGCGCCGTTCCTGGCTAATTCGGCCACGAAGGCGGACAGTTGCGCAACATGACCGTTGAAGTCATTTGCTAGCGCATGTTTATCGCCGACAACCCCCAGAAGTAACCTGAAGTTGTTCGCCTTGGCGCCCTGGATGAACTCAATGCCCTTGGCGACGCCGGCCGCGACCGGGAGCTGCGATTTGACCCAGGTCATGCCCGCCGAGCGCATCAAATTCGCGGTGCGGCCGTCCAACCCGGCGACGTGCCCGCCCAGGGCGAATCCCGCGGGTCCCGCGGTCGGCAGCGCGGCGACCACCGGCTGCTCGGGCTCGCTTTCCGCTTCCGGCGCGCTGCCGCCGTATGCTGGCGGTACATGCACTTCATCGCAAAGGACGGCGTCGTTGAAATCGTAACTTACGCGCGCTTGGTACTCTTTGCCGGACATGTCCAAAATGGAGAAAGTCCAGCCGAACATTATTTGTGAACGTTTCTGCGCGACTGGAATGTCCGCCACGCAATTGTCAATGCCGAAGGAGCCGTAAAGCTGATGACTGCCGGGCGAACTCCAGTCATCTTCGTAGTAGCGCCATCTGACCATGGAGAGCCGCGATCCACGTTCCTCTTCGATCAAGTCGCGGGCGATCTGCAGCGAAGTCTGCACGTAATCACCGGCAACCGCGTTGTCGTCTTGTGACAGCGCCGTCGTAGTCAACATCGTCAACAGCGCTAATACCAGCCATGTTCTTGCCATGGTCCGGAACAAAATTTCGAGTCGTTTCTGCTGCATCAGAGCCTCTTCTTGCCTGATTTTCTTAGCTATGGATTGTACAAGCTTAGCGAAATGCGCCGATTTTTCTATGGTTCATTTGGGATCGTCGCCTAGTCGCAGGCTGCGGCGTCAGATAATGTTCCGGGAGGCATTTGGCAGATTCTTGCCGAGCATTGCCACGCATTGCTCGGCCAGGCCGCTCTCCGCTTCATCCGATACCGGCGGTCACTCGCGCGGAATGGTGAAGTAGAAGGTGGATCCGCTTCCCAGCTGGCTTTTCACGGACATTTCGCCGCCATGCGCCTCGACGATAGCTTTGACAAGGTACAAGCCCAGCCCGGTGCCATGCGCGCGGCGGGTGAGCCTGTCGTCGATGCGATAGAAGCGATCGAATATCTTATCGATATGATCTCGAGCGATTCCGGCGCCTTCATCTCTAACGAATATCGTAACGCTGCTGTCAGTGAAGCGCCCGCCGACAGTGATGCTTGTATCGGGTGGCGAATACTTGATGGCGTTGGTTAAGAGATTGTCGAAGACTTGCCGTAGACGGGCTTCGTCGCCTTGTATGACCGGGAAGTTTGGCGGGAAGCTAAAATTGAAGCTGTGATTGCTTTGAACCTCGAGCCGTTCGACAGATCTGGCAGCCAACTGCAGAAGATCGGTATCGGTAACGTTAAGACGCAGTTCCCGCGAAGCCTGGATTTTGCTGGCGGTCAACAGGTCTTCGACGAGATCGGTCAAGCGATCTGCTTCGTCTTCTATGATCGCCATGTTGTCGCGTATGACGCTGCTGTCCCACTCGACGTCCTCGCGCCCCAAGGTGCTGGCGTAACCCTTGATGATCGCGATCGGGGTGCGCAATTCATGGTGGATTGTTGAAATGAAGACCGACTGCATTTCCTGCGCTTTGCGGAAATTAGTGATATCGCGAACGTTGGCGATGATGCTCTGCAGGCGCCCGTCCTCTTTCAAGAGCGGCGCGTAGGTAATGCCCAGGCTCGTCGTCATGCCGTCGCGCCGGATCAGATCCCCTTCCACATACAGTGTCCCGGCGCTGCCGCCGCCGCTCGTTTGCTTGGGCCAACCTGAATCAAGCGCGCTTTCCAGATCGGGGTTTTCCAGCATGTCCCAAGCGATAACCTCATGCTTCGCTAAACCGATGACGTCATTCGTCTTCCAGCCGGTCATGCGCTCGAAGGCGATGTTCGCCTGCTGGAAGGTCAAGTCCGGGTTCAGTATGAATACGCCGTCTCCGCTATTGTCGACGATCGCTTCCAGCCGCTGCCGCTCCTGATTGAGATGGCCGTACAGTTGCGCGTTGTTAACGGCGATGGCGGCTTGGTCGGCGAAGCTCTGCAAGGTATTCAAATCCTCGGGCGTGATGGCGGTCTGGTAGGATCGAAAAACGATAAGCAGCCCCAGGGGATTTTGCGCGAATACCAGGGGCATGGCGATGGATTGCCCAAGCTGGCTGTCGATCGCGTTCGCCATTTCGCGCAGCTTCGCATTAAGAAACTCTCGACTGAATCCCTCGCCCTCTGCGGGGTTCATCAATTCTTGCAGCTTGTGGTTGAGCTCCGGCACCACTTCGGGACCGATGCCGGAATACGCGCGCACGAGGTACTTGCCGTCTTGCTCGTCGCCGAGGGCGACTATTCCCACCCGTCCGGCCAACATAGCGACAGAAGCGCGCAATACCCGGCGAAGCACTTCGCCGAGATCAAGCTGCGCGGTTATGGCGCGTGAGATTTCCAGCAAGAAATCACGTTGCCGGGTTCGCAGATCAGGACGCATCAACATGATTCGATTTTAGCACGCTCCCGAATTGACGACATTTTCCCTCGTCCATAGCTGCATTGCGCAGTCACTAGAAGAGCCTGTCAAGTTCGCTGATATCAAGATGTCCGCCGTCGGTGGCGACAAGCGCCGCTGCGCCCACCAGGGCCACGTCATCGCCAAGGGCTGCGGGCGCAATCTTGAGGTCTTTGAGGTAGGCTTCGTCGAGTACATGTTGACGAATGACGTCGAGCATAGGCGCGTATAGAAGGTCTCCGGCTTTGCTTACGCCGCCACCGAGCACGACCACCTCGGGATTAAACAAGTGTAATATGCTGACGATGCCGAGACCGATGATACGTCCGGCATGGGCAAAGACATCCGTCGCAAGTTGGTCCCCCGCGCGCGCGGCCAATGCGACCGCTTTGGCGTCAATTGAGCCGTTGTCGTCCGCGACCAATTCGCTCAATGACGACGGACTGCCGGCGCGCAATGCGGCACGGGCGCGTCGCGCGATCGCCGGTCCCGCGGCCTCAAGCTCGACCGACGACACTTTGTCCTGCTCGATAATGATCGGGATATGACCAAATTCCGCGGCCAGGCCATCGCGCCCCAGTAGCAGCCGTCCATCGCAAATCATACCGGCGCCAATCCCGGTACTGACGGTGATATAAACGACGTGGCGATGGCCTTGCGCGGCGCCGCTGGATGCCTCTGCCAAGGCTGCGACATTGGCGTCGTTGCCGATGAAAACCGGAAGGCCAAACTCGGATCGGATAATGTCCGCCAGGGGCACGTCGCGCCAGCCGGGCAAGTTCGGAGGGGCAATAATGACGCCGGTCATGGGATTCAAAGGCCCGGGGGATGAGAAACCGATGCCGGCGACATCACTGAGGGATGGTGGCAGGACTTTCTCAATGTATTGCTTGAGCCGCTGAATGACGGCTTCCGGGCCCTCTTCAGCCAGGGTCAAGGCGCGCTCGCGTTGCAGCAGATTCAGTTGATGGTCGAAGCGCGCGGCGCGAATTTGTGTACCGCCCAGATCGACGGCGATGATTCCTTTGCCCATCGAGAATAATCCTTACGCATTTGCACGTTTGCCTGCCGAAAGTACTGCATTTTGCCTAGGCGTCGCCGATAAGGCGCATACGCCTCGAGACTGGTTGTTATCAAGGTGACTTGCTAGATTATGTCCGC
The DNA here is from genome assembly GCA_026713245.1 of Chloroflexota bacterium. Lineage (GTDB taxonomy): Bacteria > Chloroflexota > Anaerolineae > Aggregatilineales > Phototrophicaceae > UBA6055. Next base: position 11,784 of record JAPOOU010000132.1, on the reverse strand, counting down.
TCGGCTGCCTGACTTGTCGCCCATAGCTGACCTTGCTAGAATAGCATGGTTTCCCGCCAGTATTAAGTTCACAGCCACAGCGATTGACGAGTTTTCATGGCACGTATCACGCCGATGCGCCGACAGTATTTGGAGATCAAGAGCCAGTATCCGGACTGCGTCTTGATGTTTCGCATGGGGGACTTTTACGAAATGTTCGACGAAGACGCGGAATTGGCGGCTCGTGAGCTGGATATCACGCTGACTGCGCGCGCTCACAGCAAGGGCGGCGCCAAGATACCAATGGCTGGCGTACCGTATCACGCCGTTGACGGTTATATCGCGAAGCTGATTGACAAGGGTTTTCACGTCGCCGTCTGTGACCAAATCACCGAGCCAAGTGGCCGCGGGATCGTCGAGCGCGAGGTGACCCGAGTCATGACCCCGGGCACGGTGGTCGAGCCCGCGCTCCTGGACGATGCCAAAGCCAATTATTTGATGGCGATATTGCCAGTTGGCGACGCGGAAAGCGGGCAATGGGGCCAGGCTGGTATCGCTTTTGCGGATGTTTCCACGGGCGAATTCTGCGCCACGCAATTGGAAGGCGAAGCCGTCGGCCTCGCTGTGTTTGAAGAGTTGGCGCGAATCGATCCACGAGAGGTGTTAATTCCCGAAAGCTGGCAAAAGCGCGGTGTGACATTGCCGGAAGGCATTCACCTGAGCGTAGCGCAAGACTGGACGTTCGAATACGACGGCGCGCAACAATTGTTATGCGAGCACTTTCGCGTGCGTACATTAGACGGATTCGGACTAAAAGGTCAAAAGAGCGCGATTTCGGCTGCCGGGGGCGTCCTGCAGTATCTGCGATCAACGCAGAAAAGCTCGGTCGAACAACTCTCGACCATCCGCGCATATTCGACGGCATCATTTATGGTATTGGATCAGTTCACCCGTCATAACCTGGAGTTGACGGAGTCTATTCGCGGCCGCAAAACGAAAGGCAGCCTGCTCGACATTCTGGACCGAACGGTGACGGCGATGGGCGCTCGACTGTTGCGATCCTGGCTGAATCAACCTTTGCTGGACATCAACCGATTGAATGCGCGCCTTGACGCCGTTGAAGCCTTGTTCAGCGGGGAATTGCTCCGCGACGAACTCGCTCAGGAATTGAAGCAGGTCGCCGATATTGAAAGGCTGACAAATCGTATCGCCGTGGGCAAAGCTGGCCCGCGGGATTTGCTCGCGCTGCAAAAGGCCTTGAGCGCGGTTCCGCGGCTATCCGAACTCATCCTGGAAACAGGGGCGCTTGTCGCGATCAGCGAGCGACTGGATCCCTGCGAAGCCGTTTACGATCTAATCTCTTCAGCTATTTCTGAAGACCCGCCAGCTACTGTCAACACGATTGGTATCATTCGCGCGGGTTATTCAGAGCAGTTGGACCAGACTCTGGCTTCAAGCCGTCACGCGCGAGAATGGATCGCCAATCTGGAATCGCAGGAGCGGCGCAGAACCGGCATTGCCAGCATCAAAGTTGGATTCAACAAGGTCTTCGGCTATTACATCGAGGTAACGAAAACGCACAGCGACAAGGTACCGGATGATTATGTGCGCAAGCAGACCTTGGTTAATGCTGAACGCTATATCACGCCGGAGCTGAAGGAATACGAAACAAAGGTACTAAACGCCGAAGAGGAAATCCTCGCCATCGAGCGCCAGCTTTTCGAGGACCTGTGCCAGCAGGTCGGCCGTCAGCGGGAGCGCTTGCACAAGACTGCGCGCGCCATCGCGCATTTGGACGCTTTTTTGTCCTTGGCGGAGCTGGCGGTACGGGAGGGCTATGTCCGCCCGCAGCTAAGCGAGGATAATATCTTGCATATTGAAGCTGGCCGTCACCCGGTGGTCGAAAAGCTATTGGAGACATCCAGTCGCTATGTGCCCAATGACAGCGGGTTCGATTTGACGTCGCGCATACATATCATCACCGGACCGAATATGTCCGGCAAATCGACCTATATTCGACAAGTGGCGATTATTACGCTGATGGCTCAGGTTGGGAGCTTTGTGCCGGCTGATTCCGCGCAGATCGGACTGGTGGACCGGATATTCGCTCGGATCGGCGCCCAGGACGAGATTCACGCCGGGCAAAGCACATTTATGGTGGAAATGGTAGAAACGGCGCGTCTGCTTTCCGGCAGCGGCAAACGCAGCCTGCTCATTCTGGATGAGATCGGACGCGGAACATCGACTTACGATGGTTTGGCGATTGCGCGCTCGGTGATCGAATATATTCACAACAACCCGCGCCTGAATTGTCGCACGCTTTTTGCAACGCATTATCACGAGTTGACCGAATTGCCGAATATTTTGCCGCGCACCGCAAACTTCAACGTCGCAGTGGCCGAGCAAGGGGACGACATCGTATTCTTACACAAAGTATTGCCAGGCGGGGCCGACCAGAGCTACGGCGTGCACGTGGCGCAATTGGCTGGCGTACCGCGTTCGGTGGTGGATCGGGCGCGTCAACTTCTGGTGCAACTGGAAGAGGGTAGTGGAGACTTTGCTTTGAAGAGGCCACGAGACACGCATCAGCAATTAAGCTTTTTCGATGCGCCCGAGAACCCGGCGCTAGGCGCGCTGCGCTCGCTGGAGATCGATAGCCTTAGCCCCTTGGAAGCCCTGACGAAATTGTATGAATTGCAGAACATGGCCGCCGAGGATTAGATGACCGACTCCAAGACAATTGTAGTCGCGACCCATCGGCGGTCGGGCACACACTGGACGATCGACGCCTTACGCAACAACAGTCCTGATGTCAGCGAGACCTTTTTGACCCTGGAACGGGTTTCGACCGATCATGATTCTCCGATGCCGGCGCCGGAGTTTCGCAGGCGACTGAAAACTTTGGAGGGTCGCGTGCTTGTCAAGGTACATGATTTGCCGGCGGCAACCTTCTGGAAGCACGATGAAGAAAGGGCGTTCGCGCTGTCGGTCCTGCGCGAATCGCCGGTGATCTATGTTCATCGAGACGGTCGCGATGTCATGGTCTCACTCTACTACTACATGCAGTCCTTTGACGCGGACGTCAAGCATCAGTCCTTTTCAGAGTTCATTCGTTCGGAGTCCAAGCTGGACGGCGTAGACAGCGGCATGAGCCGTCCAGCTTATTGGGCGCATCATGCGCGGGTTTGGCTGCAGCAACCCAATGTGCTGCTCGTATCATACGGGGCGCTGGAATACGACTATGAGACCAGCGTGAAAGAAATGGCGGCCTTCCTGGGGATAAGCGTAGGACGCTCGCTGCGGACAATTGACTTGCCGGGAAAGTCGGCCAAACCGTCTCTGGCCGGGCGGGCGCTTTGGAAGCTGGGACATCGACAGAAGCGGCTATCTTCCGCTGTCCAGCCCCGGCGCGGCAGCAGCGGCGACTGGCGCAATCACTTTGACGATGATGATCTTGTTTTTTTCATGACCGAGGCCGGAGATCAGATGCGGCTGCTCCGCTATGTTGAGTAAATTTTCGCATCATTTGCAGGGCTAAAACCGATCGGCAAAGTCGAGTAGATTGAATACGAATTGCTTGACAGAGCTCGCGCAAAATCATATTATTTGCCGCCGTACATAAATGAAGCCCGCCAAGTGACAACTTGGTATATCTCGTAGAATAGCGTGGTGCAAAGTAACGCTATAAACAGGTCGACGAGTTTGATCCTGGCAGCGAAACGCGTCAACAATCTCATGTCAATCGCCGCCTGGCGCATGTGCCGCCTCGGGACGGGCAGGGGGAATTGCCGCTTCGTCTTCCGGGATGATACCTTCGGAGAGCAATACGCGCTTGAATGAGACGATTGCGACTTCGATCATGTCCAGACTGGGTTCATTAGTCGTTAGATGCTGTAGCGCCAGATTGGGCCGTATCATGAAGCGTATCCAGGTTTTATCCAGGTTGGAGGCGGTGTACTTCAGGAATTCGTAGGCGACGCCTGCGACAATAGGAATGAAGACAACACGCGACAGTATCAGCAAGGCAAACGGCGGGCGCCCGATCAAAGAAAACAGAAACACGCTTACGAACACGACCGTCAATAGAAATGCCGTACCGCAGCGCGGATGCTCAATGGCATGACGGCGGACGACCTCCGGCAGCAGTTCATCGCCGGCTTCGTATGCATTGATGGTTTTATGTTCCGCGCCGTGATAGGAAAATATCCGTTTGCCGTCGTTGGTGCGTCCTACAAACCAGATGTATACGACTAGAATCGCCAATTGCACAACGCCCTCGATCAGATTAATGAGGAAGGCGTCAACGCCGATGGGCAAGGCCTCGTAGGCCAGGAAGTTACTGCTTTCAGCAGCGACGGCAACTTCGTTGCCTGCTTCATCAACTACGATCTCCTTCGCGGTGGTACTGAGGCCCAGGAGGTTTCCGATACCGGTCGCGGCAGTGGTCGGCAGCAGGAAAAAGATTCCGATTCCGATTAGCAAAGACAGCGCGATCGTCGCCCAACCGATGGGTCCGTTGAAGCTGATATTCTCCTCTTCGTCCAGCGCGACATCCGCCGACCACATGAGCGCGCGAATGCCGAGACCGAGCGCGTCCCAGAGACCGATTAAGCCACGTACAAACGGTGTCCGGGCGATGCGTCCTCGATACAGGGTAGCGCTCAGCGGTTGCTCATGTATGACGATCTGTCCTTTGGGGTCGCGGACGGCCACCGCCATCGAGTGGGCCCCGCGCATCATCACGCCTTCAATGACCGCCTGGCCGCCATAAGAGAACTTTAACTCGCCAGCGGCTCTTTTCTTCGTAGGCTCCTTCAACATCGCCCTCCGTCAGGCTGCTCCCAATGCATCCAGTAATTTTACTTGAATCCAGCTAAATGCAGTGGCTGGATGAATCATCGTCTGAACATATTCTCCAAAATTGACGCTACAAGTCACTACGCAGATTGTCCTGTGATACGAAATTCAGTATATGCTTTTTTGTCAGTCCTATGACTTGTTTCTCTCTTAATTGCTCGGCAGCGGATTTGTGTCGTTCGCAGGCAAAATTGTCACTTGCTTGCGCCCACCAATACCGGATCATCAAGAAATATACGCCGCGCCCCCGGTCAAGTTCAAGCTGAAACCGGCGCCGTCTCTCTGGACGGCCACCGTCGTCATGGCCAGGGGCGCGGGATTCGAGATTCCATCTGCTTTCATGCCAGGCCTTCCGCCGGGCGGATATCGATCAATTTCAATTGCATGGAGCGTCTGCCGTTCCACTCGTTCATCTCTAAATGATAGGCGGCGTCAATTGCGCGCGGCATTTGACTTGACCATTCGCCCATTCCGAAACCGATGGCATCGATCGGCGCGTTTTCCTTACGCGCGATCTTCAACTTCAGGTGTTGCCCGTCATCGCCGACGCATCGGCAAGAGACTAGTCCCAAGTTCCTGCTCATGAATGACGCCGGCGGATTCGCGTGACCGGTTGGCTCGAGCCGCATCAACTCATCGGCCAGATCTGCTCTCAAGTCGCGCTCGTCAATCTCCATATCTACCTGGACGCGGCGCCGCAATTCCTGACCTGCCAGCGACTGCTTCGCTTTACGCTCGAGCGCGTGCCGTAAGGCGTCGCGGTTGCTGTTGTGCACGGTAAAGCCGGCTGCCATAGCGTGCCCGCCATGCCGTATCAATAGATCCGCGCACTCGTCCAAGGCGTGTGTGATGTTAAACTCGGGAATGCTGCGGCATGACGCGCGGCTCTCTTCTTCGCCGTATTCCAGGACGACCGCGGGCCTGTAAAATCGTTCTGTTAGCCGTCCCGCCACCAAACCCACAATGCCGGGCGAGAGCTGCTCATCACCGGCAAAGATCAGGTCGACGCCGTCTATCTCGCCGATCTGATCACTAATGGCTGCCTGCGCCTCACGAGTCAGTTGCCGCCGCCGCGCGTTGAGACGCTGCAATTCCAGGGCGTAGGGTTCCGCAGTTTTTTTGGACGAAGCCGACAGCAGCTTGTACGCGATCATGGCCGAGCCCAAGCGCCCGGCGGCATTGATCCGAGGACCGAGCATGAAAGCGATGTCCGCGGCGGAGATCTTTCCGGGCCGGAGTCGCGCGACTTTGCCTAGCGCAGCGAGGCCAGGTCGACGTTGTTCGTTGATTGTCATTAATCCGTGGCTGACAAGCCGTCGATTCTGGCCGTCATTGAGAGCGGCCAGGTCGGCAACCGTGCCGATCGCGACCAGGTCCAGCAAGTCGGACTGGCGCAGATTAAGCGGATAATTGTCGCGGTCATTATGCCAACGATCAAGCAGCAGCGCTTTTGCCAACATGAATGCGATACCGACGCCCGCCAAGCTGGTATTACCGCCGCAACTCTTCTGCTGTGGATTGATTATCGCCATTGCTCGCGGGATTTCCGGACCAATGGAGTGGTGATCGGTGATGATGATATCCAGGCCGGCGCGCAGACCGGCTTCTACCTCAAAAACTGAGCGTATGCCACAGTCAACCGTGACGACCAGACCGACCCCGGCAGCGGCAAGCGCCTCCAGGGCCGGGCAATTGAGTCCGTAGCCTTCTTCGACCCTGTCAGGTATATAAGGGCGGACATCTGCGCCCAATGCCGCGAGTACCTGTACTAGCAAGGCTGTAGCAGTTACGCCGTCGGCATCGAAGTCCCCGTAGACCGCGATTGACTCTTGATTTGCGATGGCTGCGCCGATTCTTGTTACAGCTTCCGGCATATCCTTTATTTCGAATGGATCTTCTGTGAGGTCGGATGCGGTAAGAAAGCGCCCGGCCTGGTCCGGGTCTTCAAAGCCGCGATTTAGGAGGATTTGCGCCAGGATTGGGCTGATATGTTTATAGCGGCGCAAGTGCTCGTCCGGGGCCGGACGAGCGATAAGCCATTCCTTTTGAATCATAGACTGCATTCGAATAATCTCATAAAATGATTAACCGATACTACCATTCGCGGATACAGGGTACAAGCCAACTTATGGCAAGAATCGTGTTTATGGGCACGCCTGACTTCGCGCTGCCCAGCTTGACCGCTCTCCTTGATTCACATACGGTCGTCGCTGTGGTAACGCAGCCGGATCGCCCCTCGGGCAGACATCGCCGGCTGCGGCCGTCGCCGGTCAAAAGGGCGGCGCTGGAGGCGAGCATTCCCTTGCTGCAGCCAGAGCGCATTCGCAGCGACGAGTCAATATCGGCCTTGCGGGCCATGCGCGCCGAATTGTTTGTGGTGGTCGCCTTCGGGCAGATTCTTCCGCAAGTCCTGTTGGACGTGCCGCGAATCGCATCAATTAACGTTCACGCGTCGCTGTTGCCACGCTGGCGTGGCGCCGCGCCAATTCAGGCGGCGATACGCGCGGGCGATCAAGAGACAGGCGTCACGTTGATGATAATGGATGCCGGCCTGGATACCGGTCCCGTGATCGCACTGCGTTCAGCCCCAATCTCGCGAGAAGACACTGGAAAGAGCTTGCACGACAAGCTCGCGCTACTGGGCGCGGAGCTCCTGGTCCAGTCGCTGCCGTCTTTCCTGGACGGAAGTCTCTCGCCCAGGCCGCAAGACGACGCATGCGCGACCTACGCGCCGACGATCAAGAAAGCAGAAGGCCGGTTGGATTGGTCACGCGCGGCGGCTGAGCTTGAACGAACGATACGAGCCTTTACGCCCTGGCCCGGCAGCTTCACGATCTGGAATGGCGCGCCGCTAAAGATCCACGCCGGCTACGCCGCCGCCGGTCTGGCCAGTCCGGGTTTGGTTTTCAACCACGAAAAAGGGATCGCAATCGGCACGGGCGCGGGACTGTTTTTCCCCACTGAAGTCCAAATGCCGGGGAAAACACGACTATCAATCGAGGCCTTCGTCAACGGACACGGGGACTTCACAGGCGCGGTCCTGGAGTGACGCTGCGGCAGCGCAACATTCGCCGGGGCTGGGCGGACTTGCCCTGCCGCGACTCGAAATACGCCCCGCGTGCCTAGGGCAGCGTGAACAATTCTCAATGGCGTCCAGATGGGGGGAAAGTTGAACAGTAATCTATAATGCGATCAACCGCCAATGCGCGCAACAGCCGCTTCCTGATTCAGCCCAATCGCACGATCCTGTATCTATCGCTCCCGATTTTGCTGTCCTTGATCGCCGAGCCGGTTACCGGACTTGTGGACACTGGCTTCGTGGCGCAGTTAGGCACGACGCCACTGGCCTCCTTGACGGTTGGCGCCGGCGCGCTCACGTCCTTGTTTTGGGTTTTCGGATTCTTGGGGATCGCGACGCAGACCGAGGTCGCGCAGGCTTTTGGCAAGCGCGACCTCGAGCGGGCGGTCAGGTCCGTGAGCCTGACCTTGACCCTGGGCGCCTTTGTCAGCCTGGCCCTCAGCGCGCTATTGATCCCGGCCGCCGAGGTCGCCTCGAGCCTGTTGGGCGCCGAAGGCGAAGTCCGCGAACTCGCGAGCGAATACATACGGCTGCGGCTGATCGGCGCGCCGGCGGTGGTCATCACCATTGTCGGCTTTGGCGCGCTGCGTGGCGTCCAGGATATGAAGACGCCCTTGTGGATCGCGCTGGGGATCAACTTCACCAATATCCTGCTTGACTATGCGCTCATATTTGGCTGGGCATTCTTGCCCGCGCTGGGCGTTGGCGGGGCCGCATTGGCGAGTTCGCTCAGTCAATGGTTGGGCGCTTGCTGGATGCTGGGGGCAATACGGCGCAAGATCGGCCTAACTCGAGATTTTAGACTGCGGGACGGCATCAAACTGATGCGCGTTGGCCGCGACTTGTTTATTCGCACGGGATCGCTGACCTTGTTCACGCTGGTTGCAACGCGAGTCGCCACACTGATGGGCGCGGAGGCCGGCGCTGCTCATCAGATCATTCGTCAGTTCTGGTTCTTCACGGCATTGGTATTGGAAGCCTTCGCGACTACCGCGCAAAGCTTAATTGGCTACTTTTTCGGTTCCGGGCAGATGCGCGCGGCCAAGCGCGTGGCGCTAACCACGACGGCTTGGAGCCTGACTACGGGCATCCTGTTGATGATCCTGATGCTGCTTGCCACGCCGCTGGTTGCCGAAAGCATGGTTCCAGATGACACGGTCGCTGTTTTTGCGGCGGCCTGGATGGTGGCTGCGCTTTCACAGCCGCTAAATGCGCTCGCATTCATCACCGACGGCATCCATTGGGGGACGAGCGATTATGGCTTTTTGCGAAATGCCATGCTGATGGCGACAGTCTGCGGATTGCTGGCCCTACAAGTCGTCTCCGCCGCTGTTCCGGCCGATTTCACTGGCGTTTGGCTGACGACAGTCCTGTGGATAGCTATTCGCGCCTTTTGGGGTGTATTGCGCGTTTTCCCCGGTATCGGCAGCAGTCCCTTTCGCATGCGCATATTGGCGGAATAGCAAGCAAACGCCCGCAACCGCATCCGCGCTCCTGCGTATACAGGAGTAACAGCCGCACAACAATTTCGGCCAATAGAGCGTGGCAATCCGCGCGCGTAATTGATCAAAGGCGATTGGGATAATGACTGGAATGAACATCAACACGAAAAAGCGACTCTATCGTTCGCGAGCCGATCGCCGATTTGCCGGCGTCTGTGGCGGCATTGCCGATTACCTTGCGGTGGATCCGACGATCGTCCGCATCATATGGGTGCTGTTCGCCATCGCTGGCGGACCTGGCGTAGTGCTCTATATCATTCTGGCAGCGATAATCCCCGAAGAGTCCGAATACGTGCAGACCTCGGCGCAGAAAATCAAGAACGATGAATCCGGCTAGATCCTCGCGGTCCCGGGGTTTATGTCGCAACTTCAGCTATTGCCGCTGGAACATGCTAGAGCAAGTCGCTGATCGCCTCGCGCTCGCTTTTTAATTCTTCTTCGGTCTCTCTGATTTTGCCCAAGGCATACTCGCTCAGGTCCAGTCCGGTCACGGGCTCGACGCGGCCCATGCTGTCGCTTCGCAATGGAAATGAGTAAATTAACCCGTCCGCAATCCCGTAAGAATTGCCCTCACTGGCAATGGCCGCGCTGAACCAGTCTCCTTCGGCTGTCGGATTAATCAGGCTGCGGATCGTATCGAGGGCGGCATTCGCGGCGCTGGCGGCGGAACTCTTGCCGCGCGCGTTGATGACCGCTGCGCCGCGCTTCTGCACGGTACTCATAAAGTCATTTTCCAGCCAGGCGCGGTCGCTGATGACGGATTCGGCTGGCTGACCATTGATCAAGGCATGTTCAAAGTTTGGGAATTGAGTACTGCTGTGGTTGCCCCAGATGGCCAGTCGTCTGACATCCGATACCGGCGCGCCGGCTTTTTGCGCCAACTGCGACTTGGCGCGGTTTTCATCAAGGCGCGTCATGGCGAACCATCTATCGGCCGGGATGTCGGGCGCGTTAGCTTTGGCAACCAGACAATTGGAATTGCAGGGATTGGCGACGACGAGCACGCGAATATCGTCAGCGGCATGGTCGTTGATGGCTCTGCCTTGCGCGACGAAGATCGGGCCGTTGGCGGCGATGAGGTCGCCACGTTCCATGCCCGGACCGCGTGGCCTGCCACCGACGAGGATCGCCCAGTTGGCGTCTTTGAAGGCCACAGCAGGATCGTCGGAAATTACGATGTCTTGCAGCAAGGTTTGGGCGCTGTCCTCCAGCTCCATGACGACGCCTTGAAGCGCTTGCATCGCCGCTGGAATCTCAAGGATTTGCAGGATTACCGGCTGGCGCGCGCCGAACACTTCGCCGTTGCCAATACGAAAGAGCAGACTGTAGGCGATTTGACCGGCGCCCCCGGTCACCGCTACACGTATGGGTGTCGTCATGCCGTCGAATCCTCCGAGTATCGGGTAAAGATCAAACGCGGCAATTGTAGCGGAAATGCAGCCCTATTGCATCTATGATTCGTCTCGGCCGTTTATATGTGGTAATTGCGCAAAACCAAGGATTTCCCAGATATCTTCTCGGCGCTGCAAAGAAGTTATAGACGTGTTCTTGATAGATGTATCCGGCAGCAGGGCGTACATTGAACCGAGAAAGATAGCGATCGCCGAGCCATGTGTCACGAGCGCAATCGACTTGCAATCCGGGCGCGCCGTCAGGTCATCCCAGGCAGCGCTCATCCGGCGCTGGACATCCTGTCGGGATTCGCCTTGCGGCGCTCTATAGGCCAGGTAGCCCGTGGTCCAATTGTGATGCGCCGCGGGGAAGCGGCGCTCGACCTCTGCGAAAGTGAATCCCTCGAATATGCCAAACTCGATTTCGCGCAGGCGTTCGTCAGCGCGGGCCGGCAAGCCGATCAGGTTCCCGATTATCTCTGCAGTCTCTTGCGCTCGCAGGATGGGGCTTGTGTACAGCGCATCGATGGATAGACCCTGCAGGTAGCGCGCGACGGACGCGGCTTGAGCGCGTCCGCGTTCATTCAGCGGGTTCTCCATAACACCTTGCAGGCGACGTTCGCGATTGAAATCTGTTTCGCCATGACGAATCAGCAATACTTTTTCGACGCTCATCCCGACCTCCCAGACTTGACGGATGCAGGGGCTAGGGGCAAAATGCAATTAAGCTTTCAAGTCTAGCATACATAAGGCGATATTCGAGTGAAAGAAGAACAGAGTAGCAGTTTGACGCGGCAACCGAGCAAGTTCACCCTCTATTGTTTGGCGATGGTCGGCGGGTTGGGGATGGCGATGATGATGGTTGCGGCGATGGTAGGTGTCGTCTATGGGGGCGGTCTCGACGCCGAGCCGACGCATACCCTGGGTTTGCGGCTGGTCAGCGGCTTGCTTTTGTGGGGCATTTCCATCGGCGTGT
>JAPOOU010000075.1 GCA_026713245.1 Chloroflexota bacterium | reverse complement strand
TTTGTCCGAAAACGGACAAAAGAAATAGTTTTTCGGACATTAGCGCCCTTATTGGACAATGCCGCTCGGTTTGAGCCGCGCGCAGGGTTGGAAACGGGTTTGACGAGCGGCGAGCGGCGTCGGGCAGATCGAGGCCTGCCGGACGCGGGTTTTCGATGGCGGCGCAAGGAAAGGATATCACAAGGCGGGAGAAAGGGGCGACTATATGGTCGCGCGAGTGAATTGGAATTTGGGAGCGGGAGACGCTCTTTGCGCCCAGGGGTCCTCGAAAAATCCGAGGGAGGGCTCGCCTAGGTTTCTGTTCATCACAAGTAGCGGACAAGCCTTGTAGGGGCGACATACCATGTCGCCCGAAATCACAAGTCGCAGCGGCAGCGGGCGGCCAGATTGGTCGCGTAGGTCGCGTAGACACTGACCGCCGACACTGACCGCCGGTCGCCCCTACAAGGCTCACTTATTTGCGCGACTTAATTGCTTCTACTGAGGCTATAAATCCAGCGTAAGTTGCGGACTATGTTGTCGATCCAAACTTCCTCAGAGAGATGAATTTCCTCTTAAGCCATAGTTTTCTCTGTGCTCCCTGTGTCCTCATGTAATTAGATCTTGTCGCATGACTTCCTTGCACTTTCTGCTGTGAGCGCGGTCGGGTGATTCGCCGGTTACGCGCCGCGCGGTAAATACATCGCCGGGCGTTCCATGCCAGCAACCGGTTCCGGTTGACCCGACTCGGTTGACTTGATGCAGGCCTCAGCCACGACGAGGGACATATAGCCGTCCCATGCCGAAGGACCTGTCGCTTGTCCCGCCAAAACCGAGCCTGTCCAAGCCGCCAGCTCGTCCACGTACGCGTCAAAGAAGCGATCGGGCCAATCCGGCGTGATCGCTTGAGACCGTGTGCCGCCCTGCCGCAATATCGGGCTGTGGACACCGGTGGTCCCCGCCGCGCCATTTTCACCGGTGATCTCGACCTCAACTTCATAGCCGTAACCGGAGTCGCCGCTCCATTCCAGCGTTCCGATGGCGCCGCTATCGAAGCTGATGTGAATGATCGCGTAGCGGGCGGATCGCGCATCTTTCGGGATCGCCGGCACCCAGCGCACGAAGGCTTCGGTGATCTCCGCGCCCATCATGAATCGCGCCGAATGAATGTCATGAATAAGGGAATTGACGATTACCGTAGCGACTGTTGCGTGGCTCGAACGGTAGGGGTTCATATGAATGCCTCTGAAGCGCAGCGCCCGGCCGATATCGCCGCTTCGCAACAGATCAAGCAGCGCTCTGTGGGCGCGATCATACTCGCGCATGAAGCCGACCTGCACCAGCCGGCGCCCGGCCGCTATCTCGGCGCGGAGTATGCGTTCGGCATCGGCGCGCGTGGTCGCCATCGGTTTCTCGCAAAGCACCGGCTTGCCAGCGGCGATGCAGGCCAGCGCTCCCTTGGCGTGGAAGGCGTCCGGACTGGCGATCAGGACAGCGTCGACGTCCGCGGCCTCGATGAGCGCACCGGCGTCGGCAAAGACGCGCGCGCCGCCACAATTAGCCGCTGCCGCCGCAGCGCGATCGCCGTCAAGGTCCATCACCGCGACGACGCGGGCGCCATTTATGCGGCCCGACAAAATCCCGGCGTGCAAACTGCCGATCATGCCTGTCCCGATGACGCCTACGTTCACAATCCCGTCATTCATTCGAATTCCTCGTGACCCTGCTCAATTGGCGTTTGACAAGTTGCCACTACTTCGTCCCAAAAGTTTAGCAAGGTCGGTCAATTTCGCAAAAGGCTTGGCCGCCACACATATCATATTGACGAGCGCGGGAATTGCGGATCGGCAACTGTAACGTTATAATCCGTCTGATTTATCGCGATGAAAAAGTACCGTTAAGTAGCCGCTCGGCGCGTAACCGGCGAACAGCCCCGCCGCGCTCATGCCTTATAGTAAGCGCTCTCGTCGCATGAGCGTCGCGGTTTACATAAACAGGTGCTGAGTCATCCGGCAAGCCACTGTAAGGTCAAATCATTTTCGTTAGTTTCAAGGAGGATCTACCGTGTTAACACGTAAATTGATGCTTGTAACGATGCTGCTTGGCATATTCATAATTATGCTGGCGCCGGCGAGCGCCCAGGATGAACCGACAACGATCACCTGGTTGACGCTGGACTGGCCGACCGAGGCGATCGTCGAAGAATTCGAGGCGCGCAATCCCGATGTGACCGTCGAAGTCGAGCAAGTCGGCTTTAACGATCTCTTCGCCCAGATCCAGGTGCGTTTGGGCGCCGGGTCGGGAGTTCCCGATGTCATTTCGGTCGATGTGCCGCTGGTATCCGGCTACGCCTTCCGCAACTGGCTACTTCCGCTGGACCCGGTATTCACCGGCGATGAGGTCGAAGACTGGTTGCCCGCGGCCGTCAATGCCGGTTCCTATGAGGGAACACTTTATGCCGCGCCCGTCAGCACCTCGACGCAACTGCTGTTCTACAACAAGGGTTGCTATGACCGCGCTGGCTTGATGCCACCAGGCGCGGATGATCGCCTGACTTGGGAAGAGATCGCGGACATCGCGCAGCAGATGACCTTTGATGACAATGGTGACGGCACGCCTGATGTCTGGGGATTTATCTGGGAGCAAATGGTGCGCATCTACCAGTTGCAGGTCCTGCCAGAATCGCTTGGGGCGGCCGCAATTGGCGACGACGGGCTGACGGTAGACGGCGTGATCAATTCGCCAGAGTGGATCGAAGCCTATACCTACTACTACAACATGTTCAACGTCTGGAACGCTGCCCCGCAGGGCGAAGAATTCTGGCCCGCTGATATCTTCGAAACGGGCAATATCTGCATGTTCGTCGGCGGACCTTGGAATATCCCGCGCTTCGCGAACAATGCCGATCTCGATATCGAATGGGGCGTATCCCGGCATCCCTACTTCGCTGACGGCGTACCGGCCACGCCCACCGGCAGTTGGCATATCGGCGTGAACGCCAACACCGAAAATGTCGATGCGGCCACGCGCTTCGTCCACTTTATTTCAACCGGCGAAGGCGCGGAAATCTGGTGGCGGCGCGGCAGTGGCGACTTCCCGGCTCAACAGTCGGTGCTCGCGCTCTTTGCAACCGAAGCAGAGTTTGATGCGCCGCCGATGTCGTTCGTGCGTACCGCAGCCGACGAGGCGACAGTCAATCCAAGGCCGCGCGCTGTGACCGTCGGCTTCCTGGAATACGAGCAGATCTTGCAGAATACCTTCCAGGATATCCGTAATGGCGCCGATGTCGAGGAATCGCTGAATCTGGCTGTTCAGCGCATCGAAAGCGAAATGGCGAAATATCGCTAAATACTGATCGTCAAGGGGCAGGCGCTGCGGCGGCACTAGCTCTTGCCCCTTGCCCAATCGCCTGAAACAGTCCGAAGCGACCTCATAAAGTCTAGTCCGCCAGTACTTCGCCTTGGGATGGACTTGAGCCATGCGCGTCAGCAGACATCTTGTCCCCTATCTGTTCCTCTTGCCAGCGCTGCTTTTGCTTGTCGTCTTCAATCTGATGCCGACGATCGCCACGCTTTTCGAAAGCATGTTTGTCATATCATTGCGCAGTGGCGAGCGCGTTTTTGCGGGATTCGCCAATTACAACCGCATCTTTAACGATCCCATTTTTTGGAAGTCCTTACAAGTTACCGTTGTTTTCAGCTTGTTGGTCAATCCGATTCAGATTGTCCTGGCGCTGGGATTGGCGGTATTGGTTAACCAGCGCGTCCACGGCATCGGCCTGTTCAGAAGTATCTATTTGCTGCCGATCGCCGTTTCGCTAAACGTCACCGCCATCGTCTGGGGACTGATGCTGGACCAAAACTCAGGCATGGTCAACGGGATACTGACGCAGTGGGGCATAGCGCGACAGCCGTTTTTGCATTCGGTAGATCAAGCGCTGTGGTCGATCATATTAATCGCTTCCTGGATCGGCGTCCCGCTCTGGAGCCTGTTCATTCTGGCGGGATTGCAGAACATCCCGCCGCCCGTACTGGAAGCGGCGAAGATCGACGGCGCTAACGCCTGGCAGTCTTTCACCAGGATCACCTTGCCGCTATTGCGCCGTGTGCTCGCTTTTGTGCTGGTTGCAGATACGGTCGCCAATTTCTTGATGTTCGCGCCTATCTTGCTGCTCACTTCTGGTGGTCCGCAGCTATCGACCAATTTGATCATGTACGAGACTTATCGGCGCGGCTTCCTTTACGGCGATTTGGGCGCGTCCGCCGCCATGCTGTCCGTTATGTTGGTCATCGTATTTATTATCGTGGGGATCGAACTCTACGCGCTTCGCGGCAACGATTGAATGAAGATGAAAGTACGGCCTGGTTCATAACATGTCCAATCACACTAAGTCAACGGCAGCCGCGGCGGCAATGAGCAGCAAGCCCTGGCGCGATCATGCGCGGTCCCTTGCCGTCTATGCGCTGTTGATCTTGGGCGTTGGCATCGTCATTGTGCCGCTGATGTGGGCGGGGGCCGCTTCTTTCACGCCGAATCATAAAGTATTTGAATACGCTTATCCCTTCTCCTGGCGCGCGCTCTTGCCGGTCGACTTCACGCTGGAAGCCTATGACAACTTGTTCGACCGAGGATTCGGACGGGCGGTTGGCAATACCTTCTTTCTCGCGATTGCGACCGTCATTATCGGCGGCGGCGTTAACGCGCTGGCTGGTTTCGCATTTGGGCGCTTCGAATTCCGCGGCAAGAACGCGCTCTTCCTGACAATTGTCCTGCTCACATTTATGGTGCCGGTCGATCTGACCGCCATACCGCGTTACATCCTGGTCAATAGCTTCGGCTGGATCAACACCTGGCAGGGCTTGCTGATACCCGGTCTGGCGAACAGTCTGGTGATCTTCCTTTTTCGTCAGTTCTTCGCCGAGATACCGCAGGAGCTCATCGATGCCGCGCGCGTAGACGGGGCAACCTGGCTGCGCGTGCTGGTCAGCATCATCTTGCCCATCTCCAAGCCGGTCCTGGTGGCAGCCGCCTTGCTGATGTTCATCAGCCAGTGGAATAGCTTCTTTTGGCCCCTGCTGGTCGCGCCTACCAAGGAGATGCGCGTTGTTCAGGTCGAGATATCGCTGGCGATCGGACAATATGGCACGATCTGGAACGAATTGCTGGCTGGCTCCATGATAGCCGCCATCGTGCCCATCCTGCTGGTGATCCCCTTCCAGCGCTATTATGTCCAAGCCATCACCGGCACCGGGCTGGAGTGAGGTTACCATTTGATCGTCGCTCAAGGGATTTCGTCGCTGCGACGAGACGGCAAAGGTTCCGGCCATCCCACAGCGCAAGACAAATCGCGCGCATCACTCCCCGACAAACACCAGTTCGATCGGACAATCGAGCGAGTGCCCGCCGCCTTCGGTGATTTGCTCAATACCGGAGAAACTGCCATCCGCTACTGCGCGAAATGCGTAACTGATGGTGTAGATGACATCGCGACCGTCGGCGGGCATGGGCGCGATGAAATCAGCGCTGCCTGCGAAGACTCCATCTGCGCTACGACGCAAATGAAAGTCGTCGAAGACCAATTCGGCATCGTCCATCTCTGTGACCTGGATCGTCTCCGATTCGCGCCCGGCGCATTCGCCCGTGTATTGGAGCGTCCAGCGTCCGACCTGCGGACTGTCCGTCGGTTGATCCATGCTGTTTTCGATTGGCATGGCCATCCTGCCGCAGCCGGCAACCCAGATCGCCGCCAGCGCCAGACAGCAGATTCGAATAAGCATCTTTGACCATTCAATAAAGAGGGCGATCCGGCTGGTCGCCCTCGTCAATCCCAATCTTGCTTACAACATGACCTCGCGGCCGGTCTTCTGGCTTTCATAGATGCCGTTGAGAATCTTCATCACTTGCAGCGATTGCTCGGCCGGCACCGGCGACGGCGCGCTTTCGACGATCGCCTGCGCGAATTCGACACATTCCTGCGCGTGCGGCTCGGAGGCGTTCTGCGTCAGTTTCAGTTTGCGATTGTAAAGCTGCATGCTGTCGTAGTTGGTGTCGTAAACTTCGCACTTGGGCCAATGCGAGCCGCCGTTGCTGCCATAGAGCCACATCTGCATATCTTCGCCTTCAATATCGTGATGCAGCAACCAGGATATTTCAAATACCAATGTCGCGCCGGTTGCGAAGCGGATGAAAGCCATCGCCATTTCTTCGACATCCATTCCTTCGGGAATGCGTCCATGCCGTGGCCAGCGACCGAATGCCATGGGGTTGCTGGCGAGCTCTCTGCGCGCGACGCCGGTAACCGAGACCGGCTCGGGATTGCCCATCATCCAGAGTGTCAAATCGAGGATGTGCACGCCGATATCAATGCAGGCTCCGCCGCCGCTATGCTTGCTGGCGAGGAAGGCGAGGCTGGTGGGGATGCCAGAGCGGCGCAGCATCCAACTGCGGGCATGATAGATCTCGCCCAGCGCGCCCGCGTCAATCTCCGCCTTCAGCGCTTTGGATGTGCCTGCAAAGCGAAAATGCTGCGCGGTCATCAGCATCTTGCCGGATTTGTCGCGCGCCTCAATCATGCGCTGGACATCGCCCGGGGTGGGCGCCAGCGGCTTTTCGCAGATGACGTGCTTGCCCGCCTCCAGCGCGGCGATGGACAAAGGGGCGTGATACATATTGGGGGTGCAGACATCGATGATATCGATATCCGGGTCGTTTATGACGGCGGCGCTATCGGTCTCCAGTTTAGTCACATTCCACTGACTGCCCCATTGTTCCAGCGCCTCGGGCGCCAGATCAGCGCCGGCCACCACTTCTGCATGCGGCGACGCTTCCCAACCCGGCATATGCGTGCGGGCGATCCCGCCTACGCCAATCACACCCACTTTCAATGTGCTCATGTTCTATCGCTCCTTTTTTGATGTTTGAGGCTGAACCCAGGCATTCGATTCCGCAGCTTGATAAAAAGCTTCCATCACGGCTGTGCGGTCAGCCGCTTCCTTCGCCGAAATCAGCGGTGCGTCCGCTCCGTTAATCGCATGGAGGAACAGCTCGAATGCGTGCGGCAGCGCGTCCGGCAGATCCTTCCATTCGCGGCCGTCCGCCCCCGGCAGATTATCGGATTTTACATACAATTTGTCATCATCGACATAGGCGACGCCCTCGGCGCCGGTGACATGGATGGGCATAGTGCGCGCCAGATCAACCCAGCCCGCCGCCAATGTCCCGATCGCGCCATTAGCGAAGCGCAGCATGCCTTCGCCATATTCGTCGCAGGGGTACTTACCCAGCAGCGAATCCATCTGCGCCGTGACGGACTGGACATCGCCCATCAGCCACATCAGGATATCCAGGGAATGCGCGCCCAGATCGCCAAAGCCGCCCATACCCGATCTCTCCATATCCGTCATCCAGAGCCAG
Organism: Chloroflexota bacterium; assembly: GCA_026713245.1. Taxonomy (GTDB): domain Bacteria; phylum Chloroflexota; class Anaerolineae; order Aggregatilineales; family Phototrophicaceae; genus UBA6055. Next base: position 27,073 of record JAPOOU010000075.1, on the reverse strand, counting down.
CCGTCATCGTACCAGCCATTGCCAGCGTCAAAAATGCCCGCGATAGCGCCTTGATGTACATTGCTATGGCGGATACGCGTGATCGCGCCAAGCGTCCCTTCATCAATAAGTTTTTTGATGAAACGATAAGCGGGAAAGCCGCGCATGAAATGCCCGATCTGGAAGATCACGCCGGCATCGTCGATCGCATTCCGCATAGCATAGGCGTCACTGGCTTTGATGCCCAGCGGTTTTTCCACGAACATGTCTTTGCCGGCCGCCGCCGCAGCTTCTACCAGTTCGCGGTGCAGCGCCGTCTCCGAACAGACGATGACGGCATCAATCTCGTCGTCATTCACGATCGCATCGACATCCGTGACCGCGCAGTTGTTCAGATGACCCGCGGCGATACGCGCCCTCTCCGGCTGATTATCCCAAACCGCCTTGACGCGGAACGCATCGGCGCGTTCGTTAATTCTGTTGACAAAACCCGGCGTGTGGATGTGCGCCACACCGAGGAAACCAAGCGTTTTCATACTTTCCCTCCTATTAGCGTAAACCGCGTCGCGCATGCGACGAGAAGGCTTGCGATTATGCGCAAGCGCGACATTCCTGGGGCCTTTTCGCCGGTTACGCGCCGAGCGGCCGCATTCGATCAATACAAGTCTGGGTTAACATGGGACCTCATCCATTAGCGCCGCTACAAAGCGTGCCGTTATGGTCCGGGGCCTCGTGACGGCCGATCCTACCACCACCGCCCAAGCGCCGAAATCCAGCGCCTGCCGCGCCTGTTGCGGCGTATGAATCCGACCTTCGGCGATCACCGGGATTGGCAGGGCAGCGACCATCGCCCCCAGCAACTCAAAGTCGGGCTCGCTAGTCATGGGACGGGCATCGGTATAACCGGACAAAGTCGGTCCCGCCATGGCAACGCCATATTCCACTGCCGCCTGCGCTTGCTCCAGCGCCGATACATCGGCGAAGGTGGGCTTGCCGATTTCGTTTTGGATGCGCGCCAGCAAATCGCGCAAGCGCATGCCGTCGGGACGCGGACGATCCGTGCAATCGAGAGCGATGATATCGGCGCCCGCTTCGGCAACAGCCGCCGCGTCATCAAACGTCGGCGTGATGAATACGCCGCTGCCCCCGCGTTTATAAAGACCGATCACCGGCAGATCGACCGCTTCCTTGATCGCGCGGATATCGGCCGGGCTGTTGGCGCGGATGGCCGCCGCGCCGCCGATTTTCGCCGCCGTCGCCATCTTCGCCATGATTGACGCGCCGTGCAGCGGTTCATCCTCCAGCGCCTGACAGGATACGATCAGCTTGCCTTTGACGGCGGCCAGGAAGGCGTCGGCGTTCATATGCGCTCCAGCTCAAAGTCGACTTCAAAGCGGCGCTTCATGGGCAAGCGAACATTACTCACCTGCCAAGCGCCAAGACCGGACAAATGCCGGATTTGCTCATTCAATCCCTGGCTCACAAGATCGATCATTGCTGCCTCGGTCGTATCATCGTAGCGGGACATGTTGGCATTCATGGTCGGGCGGACTCGGTGCATAAAGCAGAAGTCCTCTACAAAACGATGCGTGAGGAATCGCAGCGCCGCTTCTTCGTTGCATTCGCAACTTTGCGCAATGCCCTGCGCAAGGGCCACTCCGATAGTGTTGCCTGCGGTATTCCAACCGCCGTAGGCTGCTAAATCCCGGAGCCGAATCTTTTGCTGCAGCGCCTCGATCAACACCGGGTCGCTGCCATTGGGATACGCCAGGTCACAGACGATGACGCGGCGTCCTTCGTTAATCCAGCACCCGATCTGCTCGGCAAGGTCTACGAGAGCGTCACCCCGATAGTTTCGTTCACTCTCTGCCTGGTCCGGATGAAAGTACGATCGTGCGCTCGGCGCGGGTGGATTGACGGCTACGACCATATCGGCAGCATCTATGTCATCAACTTGTGTTGCGCCAACAGCGCGGATCTGCCGCTCCAGGGTCAAGCATACCGGGCCGTCCTCAAAAGGAGCGGTCCGCTCTTTATCCGCCTCGATCGCATAATGTGTATAGAAGCGCGGCGCTTCGCCGATAAAATCGACAAGCGCGCGCGCCAGCAGCGCTGAAGCCACCTCATCCGCGCCCGGGTACACATGCAAGCTTTCGTCGCCGCCGCGCCGATCTACCCACTCTTGAATCCAGATTTTTTCGCGCGTGCCAAAGCCATACTCGCTCGTATCGTCAGAGCTTATCACCAAGAGGTCAAAGACGTCCTCTGCCAACAAATCCAGAACAGCCAGATTAACGATATGATTGCGCAGTCGTCGGCGAAGAACATCCAGCAAATGACCTTCGTTTAGCTGCTCTCGCTGCGGCGCGGGCCCATCTCCCCAACGGCGCGCGTCGTAGGCCTTTGAATAGCGATAGATCTGCGGACCCGATTCGCTCCAGTAACTTGGTTCCGCGACGCTGTCGGGATTGCCGGAAATACGAGCGATGAGATTGAAGCCATAGATACGCAGTTGCGGATGGCCCCGCTTCAACTCGCGTAGAATCTCAAGGCGGCTCAGGAGCGCGGCCGTCGCGTCGTCAGTGATGCGCGACGCTATCAGTCCGCCGCAGGCCAGCATCTCAATCGATACGACAAGGGCGTCAAGTTCGCTGGCGTTCTCGCGCAGCCAGCCGGCGATCGCCAGGCAGTCGCCGGCTTCACGAAAGTGACTGAGGGCCGTAGCCGGCGGCAACAGCACTTTCACGCCAGCGATGTCGCCAATCATTTGCGGATAACGCGCGCAGGCCGGGCGTTCGTCGAGCGGGATCAAGCCGAGTTTCATCACGCCATTTTGTCCCAAGCCAGCAAGGCCGCGCCCAGCAGCACCGCCTCGGCGCCCAGCTTCGCCGGCAATATCGGCGTCGAACGCAGAAGTGACGGCACACTCTCGCGGAACGCCGCTTCCAGCGCGCCCCACCAAAGCTCGCCGATTTGCGAAACGCCGCCGCCGAGCACCAGCGCAGCCGGATTGACCGCCGCGACGAAACCGCCCAGTACGATGCCAAGTTGCCGAGCTTTGTCTTCTATGGTCTGCGCCGCGGCCAGCTCGCCCCCATAGGCGCGGCGAGTGATTTCAGTAAGAGGCACGCGATCTGCCGCTCCCGTGGACGCCCGGTACGCGCGTTCAATACCGGGTCCCGAGACGAATTGATCAAGGATGATCGGTTTGTCCCCATCCCAGCCGACCACCAGATAGCCGATTTCGCCAGCGCTGTAGTTTGGGCCGCGCCAAATCTCGCCATCGAGGATGATGCCGCCGCCGATGCCCGTTCCAACCGTGACGCAGAGCAACGACGAATAGTCCCGGCCAGCGCCCATTCTCGCCTCGCCGTATGACAGGGCGCGCGCGTCGTTCTCGGCCAGGACGGGTAGGCCATCGCCAATCTCGAGCGCGGACAAATGCGTGCCGGTCCAGCCGGGCAGGTTGTCATTGGCGTGGATCACGTGTCCACTCTCGCTGTCAACTATGCCGGCGCTACCAATCCCGATGGCGACGATCTCGCCCTGGAAACTGGCGCTCAACTCATGACACAGTTGCTTGACTTCAGCCAGGATCGCTGACGGCGTTGCGGGAGTAGCGACTGAGCGGGTCCGCAAGATCTCGCCTTCTGGCGTCACCAAACCTGCGCTGATCTTGCTGCCGCCGATATCGACGCCGACGACGCACGCGGAAACCCAGTCGCTCACCTATGACCTTGCCAGCTATGTTTGTTTCAACAATTCTTCGTCGCCACGGCGTTCACGGTACCCTTTTACGATCAAGCCGGGGCGTTCATTGCTCTGTCCAGCCACCTGATCGTTATGCGGATCGCGATAACCCATACGCACCATTCGGCGCGGCTCTGTGGTTTGATTGATGTACGAGCCATGGATGCAGTAGATATGGAAGACGACCACGTCACCGCGCTTGGCCGGCACGGGCACGGTGTCTTCCAGTTTGTATTCGTCCGTATTGAGGTGCGGCGAGCAGGCTGTACCATCCGGATTCTTGAGAATATGCGGGAGCTTGCCCCTCTTATGAGAACCAACCAGGAAACGGATTTCTCCGTTTTCGTGGAAGGTGTCGTCCAGGTGCACCAGCGTATCGATAAAGCGTCCATCGGTATGTTCGTAGAAGGGAGAGTCTTGATGCATAGGGAAGGGATGACCGGTCTGCGGCGGCTTGATATGCATGGTTGTGTGGTGCAATTCGACGCTCGACTCCAGTAGTTGGGAAAGCGCCGTCGCCAGCTTGGTATTGGTCACCGCGCGCATCCAGGCGTCGGAGTACAGGTGCAGGTCGTGCATGGCGGTTAGCTTGACCTGCTTTTCGACTGCTTCGTCCAAATAAACATCGCGCCACGGGCCAGACCAGCCCGGGCTAGTCAAAGCCCAATCCTCGATCAAACGGTCGAGGCTATCCGACATTTGGCTGATTTCGTCTTCAGAGTAGACCTGCGGGATGCGCAGAAATCCGTTCTCGTGAAAGAAATCAATCTGTTCTTGACTTAACATCGCAACTCCCTCTACAGCTAGACAGAAACGCTTTCAAAGCCGCGTCGGCGCCGGTCCTTTCACCATGACCTGATGCGAACGCAGGAAAAGTTTAACGCTATTGCTGGCGGTGTCAAGCATTTGCCCCGCTTCATTCAAGAGATCGCTCAACGGGCTCGGAAACAATTCGCCCCTTCGCGAAATATCGCGCAGGGGCGCCGCCATCAAAGAGTATTATCCACTGCGCTGTCTAGCCATCTGCGCTTTCAACCGTGATCTGATACTCGGCATCGCCAACCAGGCCGTAGCGCTCCACTTGCGCCGAGCCAACGATGATGGTGTAAAGCCCCGACTTCAATGTGAGCTGCGCGTTATAGCTGCGTCTGGGGCGGACTGCCGTATCGCCCAGCGGCGCTACAAACTTGCCGTCCGGTCCATAGATCGTGCCGTAAGGCGAGTTGAGATTGCCGCCGCTTAAGCCACTGCCCCCCGTCCGAATTCTGACTGATACGAGTTGCCCGGCAGTCGCCTCAAAGCGGTAACTGTGTCTATCGTCAGCATCGGCAATTTCGTCCCTCGTCACCTCATCGATGCTCAGCATGCCTTTATCCTTGGCGCCATCGGGCGACAGGATGAGGTCCGGCTGCGGCAGCGGCGTCGGATCGATTTCCGGCACGGCTGTCGGCTCTGGCGCGGGCGCCGGTTCATCGCCTTCCACGCTTACCTGATAGGGAGCATCGCCGACCAATCCATAGCGATCGACTTCGGCCGGTCCGACGATGATCGTATAAGTACCCGATGTTAATGTGAGTGGCGCGTTGTAGCTGCGTCTGGGGCGGACTGCCGTGTCGCCAAGCGGCGCCACAAACTCGCCGTCGGGCCCGTAAACCGTGCCATAGGGCGAGTTGAGGTTGCCGCCGCTTAAGCCGCTGCCGCCAGTGCGGATCTTAACCGTCACTTCTTGACCGGCGGTCCCGGCGAAGCTGTAGCGATGTTTCTCGTCGCCAGCCTGGATTTCGTCTTCCGTCACCACGTTGATGACTAGAGCGCCCTTATCGGTCGCGCCGGCGGGCGACAAAACGAAGTCGGGTTGGGGTAGCGCCGTCGGTTCGGGCGCCGCCCTTATAACCGGTTCGTCGCCTTCTGCTTCCACCTGATAAGGCGCGTCGCCCACGAGGCCATAACGCGCCACTTCGGCGGGACCCACGATAATCGTGTAAGTCCCCGACCGTAGTGTGAGTGGCGCGTTGTAGCTGCGTCTGGGGCGGACTGCCGTATCGCCAAGCGCCGCCACAAACTCGCTGTCGGGCCCGTAGACCGTGCCATAGGGCGAGTTTAGGTTGCCGCCGCTTAAGCCGCTGCCGCCGGTGCGAATCTTGATCGTTACCACTTGTCCGTCAACCGCGTCGAAGGTGTAGCGATGTTTCTCGTCGCCAGCCTGGATTTCGTCTTCCGTCACTACGTTGAGCGCTAGAGCGCCTTTGTCCGTCGCGCCATCGGGGGGCAACCGGAATTCAATCTCGTCTTCATCGGCGGCGGCGGGCGCGGCTATCTGCACGGTGGTTTCGGCAGGCGCCTCCGTTGCCGTAGCGATTGCGGGTACAGCCGTTACCTCCACGACCACCTCTTCAACGATGGTCTCCGGTTCTTGTTGCGAGCCAATCAGAAGACCAATCGCAAAGGCGGCAACGACCAGTGCCGCCGCTACCCAAGGCAAACGCGGGCGGCTGGGCGCGGCAATGGCGTCGCTGATCGGCCGGTTGACCAAAACAGGCGGCTCAATCGGCGCGATGTCATTCTCTTCGTACAAGTAGCAAGCCGCTTCGTGCTTTGGCTTGTCCATCTTGAACAGTGGCGGCTGCTCGTCCAGGCATTTGTCCATACGATGCGGACAACGCGGATAATAGCGGCAGCCCTTCGAGGCAGCCGTGCGCATCTCTTCTTCGCTCGGCAGCGAAATGTTGACATCCCATTTATCGGTCGGGTCGGGCACGGGTACCGAATCGATCAAGAGTTGCACATAAGGGTGCTGCGGCGCGTCAATGACGTCCATAGCGCTGCCGCGTTCGGCAGTCGTGCCCTGATAGAGCATGTAGATCTGGTCGCCGATCTGGTAGGCCGTGCTCAAGTCATGCGTGATATAGAGGAAGGAGATGTTGTGATCGTCGCGCAGGCGCAGCATAGCATCCAGAATCGACGCGCGCAGCGAGGCGTCCACCATGGAGACGGGTTCGTCAGCCACGATCAAACGCGGCTTGATCATATAAGCGCGCGCCATCATGATGCGCTGCCGTTGCCCGCCGCTCAACTGGTGCGGGTACTTGCGCAACACATCCTCGCCGTATAAGCCGACAACGTTCAGCCCGGCTTCCACCATATCGCGATATTCGCTCTGATTGTCCGACAGGCTGAAATGCTTGTTGACGAGATCAAAAACGTGGTCGATGCGATAAAAGGGATTATAGACGCCAAAAGGATCTTGAAAGACCGCCTGCACATTGCGGCGGTATACTTTCAGCTGCTCATTGGTCATGTCGGTGATGTCTTCACCGTCGAAGATGATATTGCCCGAGCTGAGCTTGATGAAACCGAGGACCAGGTTCGCCAGGGTCGTTTTGCCGCTGCCGCTTTCCCCGGCGATTGTCGTGATAGTCGCCGGGGATTCGGCGATAGTCATGTTAAAATTATCGAGCGCGACGACTGAATTCTTGCTGCCGCCTATAAATCCACCCGCAGAATAGATCTTGGTAGCGTCACGAATTTGCAATAGTGGCGAAGGCATTGGACCTCCTTTCTTCAAATTGCTCGTCGAATAAATGACAAGCAACTTCGTGCTTTTCTTCCACAATGATCTGTGATGGTTCTTCCACGGCGCAATGTTCCCAGGCGAAGGGGCAGCGCAACCGGAAGATGCAGCCCGAAGGTGGATTGCGCGGATCATGCGTGATGCCTTCGGTGATTTTCAAGGGTTTGCGCTCTTTGATCGACGGGATGGAATCAATGAGCAGTTGCGTATAGGGATGAAGCGGATTGGCATAGATGTTTTCCACTGGCGCGATCTCGACCATTTTGCCAGCGTACATCACCGCGATGCGATCGACGATTTGCGCCAGCAAGCCCATATCGTGGCCGATGACGATCAAGGAAACGCCGATTTCGTCTTTCACCTCCACCAGGGTCTGCGCCACGATCCGCTGCACCACCACATCCAGCGCGCTCGTCGCCTCGTCGGCAATCACGACCGTCGGATGCAGCGCCACGCCCATGGCGATGCAAACGCGTTGCTTCATCCCGCCGCTGAGTTCGTGGGGGTACATATTGTAGATGCGATTTGGCAGACCGACGGCCTGAAACAAGTCGAAGATGCGCTCTTTGAGCGGTTCGTAACGCAAGAGCAGCATCAAATTCCGGCGCCATTCAGCGAGGAAATTTCTGAACGGCTCTTTTCGCCTTGGCCGCCTGATCTTCCGCAAGAATGCTTTGAGGCGTTCTCTGAACGATTGATAATTCGCCTTGCCTTCGTGCGATTCGATCACATCTATGACCTGGTCTTTGACGCGCATGGTCGGGTTCAGCGAGTTCATAGCGCCTTGCGGGATCAGCGACAAGCCAGTCCAACGGAACTTGCGCAACTCCTCTTCCATCAGGTTCAGCACCTCGGTGCCATCGACTTCAATGCTGCCATGCACGATGTAGCCGGGCGGCTGCACCAATTGCAGAATGCCATAGGCTGTGGTCGACTTGCCACAGCCCGATTCCCCGACCAAACCGAGCGTCTCGCCTTCGTACAACTTAAAGCTGATATCGCTGACGGCGATGACATCGCCCTGTGGGGTCGCGTAATGAATGCGCAGGTTGTCTACATTGAGAACTACGCGGTCGCTGCCGGGTCTACTTTGCTCAGACATGATCTATGATCCCTTCCGCCTCTAGTTCGCTTTGCGCAGGCGCGGGTTGGCAATTTCGTCCAAGCCCAGGTTGATCAGCAAAAGCGCAATGAAGACAATCGCCAGAATCACGGTCGGGATACCCCACCACCACCACATATTGCGCAGCAAGGCAGCCGCTTCAATCGAGAAGAAGATCGAGACGCCCAGCGAAGGAATGCGCTGTGGCCCGAAACCGAGCAACTCCAGGCCCACCGCCGACAGAATCGCGCCGGTCATGTTGCCGATATAGCTCGCGGCCAGGTAGGGCAGCAGGTTGGGCATGATCTCGCGGTACATAATGTCGCGCATGGGTACACCGGAAAGGCGGGCCATTTGCACATATCCGCTTTCGCGCATGCTGAGCACCTGAGCGCGGATATAACGCGTCGGCGTCGCCCAGGCGAACATCGAAATCAAAAGCGCCATCGTCACCAAATCGATATATGGCAAGACCGATTGGATGACGATGAGCACCAGGAGGGAAGGAATGGTAATGGTCACGTCGGTCGCCAGGCGAACGACATCATCGACCCAGCCGCCGACGAAGCCAGCCAGAAAACCCAGGATGATGCCGACAGCCATGCCAACGGAGGCGGCAATCACGCCGACGCCGATTGTGCGCGGCGTACCCACAATCAGCAGGGCCAGCATGTCGCGCCCACTATTTTCGGTACCGAGCGGATGCTCTGGAATACCCTCTTGGTCGCGCCAGTTTGTGAAGCCTAGGGGGGGCATATTCAAAGGCGAACTGCCGGCCAGCGCCAATTCGGTATCCCAGAATTGATTGCCCAGGAAAATCAGGAAGAAGATGAAACCAATGATAAACGCGCCGCTGAGGAACTTCCAGTTGAGCCAAGGGTTGTCGAAGCGATTGAGAAATCCGGCCTTCTTTTTGCCGCCAGCAACAGGCGCGAGACCAGCATAGCGCGTGTCAATATCTTTAACAGGGGGGCTGCCAGAAGAATTGGAGTCAGCCATGTTTACCTCCCTTCCAGGCTAATCCGCGGATCGATCAACGGGTAAGTCAGGTCGATGATGAGTACCGCCAGCGCGCTCGTCACAATCAGGATGAAAGAGGTGCCTTGAATCAGACCAAAATCCTGCGTGTTGATGCCGGAATAGATCAAGTTGCCCATCCCGTTGTAAGTGAACATAATCTCGACCAGCACCGAGCCGCTAACCAGCGTCCCGATCGAAACCGCCAGCGCCGTCATCTGCGGCAAGATCGCATTGCGGATCATATAGCGATACAAGACGTAAAAGGGCTTCAAGCCCTTGGCCTGCGCCAGGATCATGTAGTCTTCGCCTTCAATGGTGACCATCATGCCGCGCATGCCCAGCGCCCAAAAGCCAAAGGTTGCCAATACGATGGACATGGCGGGCAGGAACCCGTGATAGAGCACGCTGCCGAAGAACTCGAGCGTCAGCTCGGGCGTCATTCCGCGGGCATAGGAGCCGACTAGCGGGAACAGAGGAATCTTGAAGCCGAATATATAAACGAGCAGCAAACTCAGCAGCGCCGGCGGCACCGATGTAAAAGACATCGATATCGGTATCATCACTTGGAGCAGCTTGGGCGTTCGCTTCCAAGCTAACAAGGCGCCGCAAAGATTGCCCACGGTGAAGAATATGGCCGTCGCGATGCCGACCAATCCGATCGTCCAGGGCAAGGCCCGCGCCACCAACTCCGATACCTTGGCCGGGAAATTCGCCAGCGAATAACCAAGGTCCAGGCGCAGGGTATTGCCCAGAAAACGCAAATACTGGACATGAAGCGGGTCATCGAGGCCGAAGCGCTTGCGCCAGGCTTCGATGATCAGATCGGCGTTTTCAACAAAGCCCTCTTGACGGGACATGCGCGCGATCATCGCCCCAATAGGATCGCCCGGCGCCAGACGCGGGATGATGAAGATCAAGGTCGCCGCTACCCATATTGTCAGAAAAAACACCATTAGTCGGCGCAGCAAATAGTTGAGTGAAATACTTCCCATATCAGCGCCCTTTTCTACAATGCGTTCTTCGCTGTGCTACTTGCATAAATCAAAATTATAACGATCAGATTAAGTAGTGAGGCTTCTTGGCCCCGCCCTCTTCCCATTTGCCATCTCTATGGCGAGCATATCAAAGACGAGGGCGGGAATCATAACTTTGCCTTCTTCAAAGCAGTTCCCCCTCCCTCTTTCAATGGGGGAGGGGGCTTTGGGGTGGGGTTTAGCCACCCATCTTCAAATCGTCCCTTACATGCCAGCTTTGGTCAGTTCGGAGATGATCTGATGCGTCGATTGCCACCAGGTGGCCGGATGGTTGAAGTTGTTCGAAGATGTGGGCCAACCTTCCCAGTAGGTGCTGTTGAAAGGAATCAGCTTCGTCGCCTGGTTCAGCGGCAGGATCGGCAAGTCTTCATAGAAGTACTCATAAGCCTCGAGTACCAAGGGGATAATTTGAGGATCACCCAGCGGGAGCGTACCAATCTGCTCGACGAGCGCGCTGTAAGCCTCGTTGTTCGGGCCGGACCAGCGGGCGTGGTTGCTGCCGGAGGAACGCTCGCCAATCGGCACATAGTGACGGGTGGTGTAGCGATCCAGCGAAGCCCAGGGCTCGTTAACCGAACCACAGGCGTCCCAGTCGGTGGTGGCTTCATAGTTGCCGAAGCGCTTGTTGTCGTCCCAGGTGGGTCCCGCGATGACGGCGGCGCTGGCGTTGATGCCGAAGGCGCGCAGTTGCTCAACCAGAACCGATGTGATACGACGCTTCTCGATGAAGCCCTCGTGGACCTGAATCGCCAGGTTCAAGACGTGACCGTCAGCATCTTGCCACAGGCCGTCGCCGCCGCGCTCGTAGCCGTTCGCCGTCAGCAATGCCTCAGCCGCCTCATGGTTGGAAGTGGAGCTGAGACCCATGCCGGCGTCTTCGATCGCGTCGATGAAGGGGAACATCGCGCCGTATTCAACGAACATCGTACGCGAAGGAATCGTTACGCCTTCGTATGCGACCTCAATGATGTTGTCGCGGTCGACGATGTGGTTAATCGCCCAGCGCATATCCGGGTTGTCCCAGGGGGCTACATCGGTCTGGAAGGACAACTGCCGCGGGCAGGGATCCAGCCATACAAATGGCATGCCGTCGACCCAGGCGAAGATCTTGTCGTTTTGCGCCTGCATGGCCTCGAAGGCGCCCAGAGTGACGTCCATGATGCTGTCAACTTCGTTATTGACGGCCAGGGTGGTGCGAATCTGGTCGTTTCCGGTGATGATCCAGATCAGACGCAGCGGCTCGGGCATGCTCAAAGCGCCGGTTGCGGCGCCCCACCATTCGTCGTTGCGGTCATAAATCCAGGTGGTCTCGTCGGCGTGGGTCAGCGTGTAGGGACCGGATCCAACCGGCGGGAAGTTCTTGAAGGTGAAGGGATCTTCATCCGCCCAGATGTGCTCGGGCATGATCAGTATTTCACCACCGATCTTTACGGTCAGCAGGTCAAGCTGGAAGCGCGGGTTGGGCGCCTTCAGGTTGAACTGAACAGTCTGGGCGTCGATGGCTTCCACGCTCTCGACCCAGGTCTGGGCTTTACCGGCGCGCCAGAGCCCCGAGTTATCCGGGTTGCCCAGCATCTCAAAGGTGAAGACGACATCGTCAGCGTCCATCGCTTCGCCATCCGACCAGGCCGCGCCTTCGCGCAGGTTCAAGGTCCAGACATCGAGCGAATCATTGCTGGAAGCGCTCTCGCCCAGCCAAGGCACGATCTCGCCGGTTTCATAGTTCAGGATGAAGAGCGGCTCAAAAACAGCTTGGCCCAAACCACCGTTACCGAGATTGTTCGGCACGTAGGGATTGTAGTTATCGAAGGCGGGCTGGGGACCGACACGACCGTCACGATCGAGAATGACGGTGTCTTCGCGCGCGACATCTTGCGCCATAGCTGTGAAGCTAAAGGACGCAACGAGGACGGCGAGAAGTACGAAAAGTAAGGTTCTTGCTTTCATGCGTTGTACTCCTACAACTAATCACTAAAGATTTGCGTTTGCCAACTCCGAAATTGGTTTGTCATTCGGAGGCGGCGCAAACACTCGCCTACAAATGACGGGCGCGTTGACGGCGCCCAATGGTCTCAACGCTTCTGTGTCTTGAAATCTTCGATAGCGACTCTCCTTTCAACTATAGCGTCGGCTAGCCCCAAATCGTTGCGGGTAGCTCCAGTTATCGCAACTGCTCCAGCACCGGTTCGGCTGAAGATTTTCGGATTCGCATAATCGTCGGCACTTGAAAACAGCGCGGGGGCCCGTCGTGACCTTGCAAGCGGTCAACCAGCATCTGTGAGGCGACCTTGCCCAATTCATAGGCGTTCTGTGATACGGTCGTCAGCGGCACCTCTATGTGCGATGCCATGCTGATATCATCAAAACCGACAATCGAAACATGGTCGGGAACGACATAACCAAGGTTGCGCAGCGCGCTCATCGCGATAATCGCGAGAATATCGTTTATGCAAACGATCGCTGTAGGTTTGGGCACTACCGAATCGGTAAGCCATTCAACTTGCTCAATAATTTGCTGGCTCTGCTCGCCGACCAAGCTGTAGATATCGGTCTCGTGGAATTCGTGGCGCGCCGGCGGGTTGATTTTCCAGGGCGCATAGGCAGCCATTCCGCGCTCTTCAATGGCGGTCACATAGCCGCGATGCCTTTCATTGACCGGATGGAGATCGTCGATATTCGGCATCAATGGCACGATATGCTGATGCCCTAAATCGATCAGATGATGAACCAGATTACAAGAGCCGCCGAAATTATCACTCGATACATAATCGGCTCGGATACCTTCTATTGGGCGGTCCATAAAGACGATGGGAATCTTGCGGCGCTCGTATTCCAACAGGATGGATCTGGTAACATCCGTGGGTTTGGCGTTCGCCCAGAGCATCAGGCCGCCCACGTTGTCATCCAACAATTGCTGCAATATACGCGCTTCGTCATCACGATCTTGTGAATTGCTGAATATCACCTGATTGCCGGCAGAACGCAATTCGGTCTGGGCGCTGTTTAGGATATTGGTATGAATCTCGTTGTGGAAACTACAGGTGAGGTAACCGATGGAGCGGCTGGCGACATGATCCTGGGGCTGGTAATCGACAAAGGTGCCACGTCCCGCTGTTCGTTTGATCAAGCCTTCGATTTCAATCCGCTGCAAGGCGATGCGCACGGTGGTTCGGCTGATATCCAGGTGCTTGGACAATTGCGTTTCGGTGGGGATTCGCTCGCCGTATCGCCATCGCTCCGATACGATCAAACGACGCAATTGATTGTGCAACTGCACATGCAATGAAATGAAGCTGCTGTGGTCAAGCCGAATTTCGTTGAGTTTGTCGTGCATAGAAAGCGATAAACTAAGCAAATAGAACTTTTGAATTGTACATAAATGTATGTACAATCTCTGATGGTATCATGGATGTTTACCGGTTTCAATACACGAAAAAAACCCGGACCGCTTAGGTGCATGTTTGAATAAAATCCATCGCATTTCAGGCCCTTTGTGATAAGATTTAGCTCGCACAGTAGCCCTGCGTCAAAGGGCTGTCGCAGCGCGCGATCGCCGGCCACGGCGGCGCGTAGCGAATCGCAGATCGCAGATTTCTGAAAGGCCAAACGCATCGTGGAAGCCACTCGCAACCAAGCAGGCTGCTTGAAGACTACAATTATGATGGTCGGGGCCGCGGTCACGTTTATCGCTGCGATAATCCTGATCGCCGATATCAAGTGCAGTTACGATATCGAAAACTGGTGGGCGCCGCTCTATCCCAACGGCGAGACTGTCTCAGTCGAGTATGACCTGTTTCGTCCCCGCGCCCTGGGCATGACCACATGGATCCTGGAAACATCCGACGATGTCGAAACGGTCAAGCAATTCTATCGCGACAAGCGCCTTGAGGTGCTTAAAGCTGAGAAGTCGCGCGGCATCGCTTGGAGCGATTCCTTTGTGCAGCCGCTGGAAAACGGCCCGGGCAGCCGCATCATAATCTCGAGCGCCTGCGGCACCTAATCTCATATCCCCCACAAACCAAGGACCGGTGATGAAGATATCGGCTTTTCCCAAATGCTACCTGGAGGAAATCTCGAATGAAGGCGGCATGACCGTCTTCGACTGGATTGAGATGGCAAAGCCATTAGGCGCCGATGGACTGGAAATGTACGAGGGCTTCTTCACTAGTCTTGATGACAGCTATATCCGCGAGTTGGGCGACGCCATCGCCGGAGCCGGCTTCGCCATGCCCATGCTCTGCTGCTCGCCCGACTTCACCCACCCCGACGCGGAGGAACGCGCCAAAGCCGTGGACAAAGAAGCGCGGATGATCCGCATTACGAAACTGCTGGGCGGCGACGGCGCGGTATGTCGCGTACTCAGCGGGCAACGTTACCCCGATGTCAGCCGCGAACAGGGCCTGGAGTGGGTGGTCGAATGCATTAAAGAAGTGCTGCCGGTAGCGCGGAAGCACAATATCGTGCTGGGCCTGGAGAACCACTATAAGGACGGATTCTGGAAATATCCGGAGTTCGCGCAGAAGATGGACGTTTTCCTCGATCTGCTGAACGCCATCCCCGAGCGCGAGCATTTCGGCGTCCAATACGACCCGTCCAACGCAATCGTCGCCGGCGATGATCCCGTCGAATTGCTGCGCGCCGTCGCCGACCGCGTGGTCAGCATGCACGCCAGCGACCGCTTTCTCGCACCGGGTTACACGCTGGAAGACCTGCGCGGGAGCGACGGCAGCATTGGCTATTTTGAAGGCTTGCAGCACGGCGTCACGGGTCAGGGCCTCAACGACTACGACGCGATATTTCGGATTCTGAGCGATGTCGGCTACACTGGCTGGGTCAGCATTGAGGATGGCATGAACGGCATGGAAGAAATGCGAGCGTCGATCGATTTTCTCAAAACGATGCGCGACAAGTATTTCACGTAGGGAAACTACGTGAGCTAAGCCAAATATGCTGGCTGCAAGGTCTGGATGGTCGGATTCATCTGCTGATTTCGAACAAATATGCTACAATGATGCGGCGGTTTGGTAATGGAGACCATGAACTTGGCCGGTGATAATCACATTCTGCTCTATCAAACCGCAGATGGTGAAACTCGCTTAGAAGTGCTGTATCGAGACGAAAGTCTTTGGCTCAGTCAGCGTGATATGGCGGAACTGCTACAGGTCACAACCAGAAACATCAGTGGCCATATCAAAAACATATATACAGAGGGCGAATTGCCGGTTGACCCAACTCGGAAGTATTTCTTCCGAGTTCAATTCGAAGGCGGCCGCAGAGTTTCCCGCGAAATAGCTCATTATAATCTCGACATGATTATCTCGGTCGGCTATCGGGTAAATTCCTATCGTGGGACGCAGTTTCGCATTTGGGCGACCAAACAATTGCGCGAATTGATCGTCAAGGGCTTCGTGATGGACGACGATCGGCTGGCGCATGGTGGCTCCAACTACTTTGAAGAACTGGAACAGCGGATACGCAATATCCGCGGTTCAGAATACAACTTCTATCGCAAAGTCCGCGATGTCTTCGCCACCAGCATCGACTATCAATCGGGCAACCCCGTGGCGAAGCAATTCTTTGCGACTGTGCAAAACAAGTTCCATTACGCGATTCATGGTCACACCGCCGCCGAACTCATTTTGGAGCGCGTCGGCAGCGAGAAGCTGAACATGGGCTTAACTACCTGGAAGCGCGATACGATGACCATCCGAGACGCCTTCGTCGCCAAGAATTACCTGGAAGCGATAGAATTGAAGCGCCTGAATTTGCTGGTTGAGCAATTCTTGTCATTTGCGGAATTGCAAGTTGTCGATCAGCGACCGATGTATATGAGGGATTGGGTAAAGAAGCTTGATCAGTTCATCAGCCAGTTAAACGAGATGCCATTGCTTCAAAACGCTGGCAAAGTTTCGCACGACGCTATGAAGTCGCGCGTCAGGCAAGAGTATGAAGCCTATCGAGAGCGATCAATGCGAGAGGAAAGGCTTTCTGAAGAAGAATTCGCACGGCGCTTGCGAGACGCGGGAGAAAAGCTGCTGCCGCCCTCGGGCAAATAGAAGGAAGCAACGACCACCCCGATGACTTGCAGCTGCTATGTACGCACTGCAACAAAAGCAAAGGCAGCAAGACTATGGCGGAGTGGCGAGCAGCCCAACATTAGCGGAGGATGGCGACATGGAAGCCCTAGTCAAGTTCGGACGTGAGGACAAACAGGTCGAGATCCGCAATATCGCGCAGCCGCCGGATCCCGGTCCCGGCGAGGTCGTGGTGGACGTGCGGGCAGCGGGCGTCTGCGGCAGCGACCTGCACATGTGGCGCGATCATCAGAGTTGGACGATCAAGCTGCCTCTTGTGCTGGGGCACGAATTCTGCGGCGTTGTCGCCGCCGTCGGCGCCGCGGTGACAGGCTTCCAGGCCGGCGACCGCGTCGCCGTCGAGACAGCGGCCGAGATCTGCGAAAGCTGTGTCTTCTGCCACGCGGGAGATTATAATCAATGCCCGCATCGCTTGGGTTACGGCGCTCTTTACGACGGGGCCTTCACGCGTTTCGTAACCGCCCGGCAAGGGATACTCCACCACATCCCGGCCAACGTGCCCTTTGAATACGCCGCGCTCACCGAACCGATTTGCGTCGCCTACAACGCGCTGGTGGAAAAGACGCCGGCCCTGCGCCCGGGCGACACGGTTGTGATTCAAGGCCCCGGGCCCATCGGCATGATGGCGCTCTTCGTGGCCAAACTGCGCGGCGCCAGCGAGATCATCATGCTCGGCACTGATGTCGACAAACAGCGCTTGGGTATCGCGGAGCAGATCGGCGCGACCAGGACACTCAACATCGACGAAGGCGACCCCATCGATTTAGTCCGCTCGCTGGGCGACGGCTACGGCGCCGACCTGATCGTCGACTGTACCGGCGTCAGCATCGCCCTGCAATCGGCGCTGGAAATGGTCCGTCCCAACGGCGTCATCACCAAAATCGGCTGGGGACCGCAACCGCTCAACTTCAACCTGGACTCCTTGGTGCAAAAGGCCGTGACGCTGCAAGGCAGTTTCAGCCACCTGTATTCGACCTGGGAGCGCGCCCTGGGCTTGCTGTCTTCCGGGCAGATCGATCTGGAACTGATTATCGGCGGCGTATATCCCCTGGGCGACTGGGTCGAAGCCTTTGAAGAGATGGAAGCCGGCAACAACGTCAAGTCGGTCCTTTTGCCCGCCTAGACAAAGCGAATGAAGGAATAGCTATGGACGCCAAGATCCAGATTTCAATTGACGTCATCGACCTCGAAGAGGCGATGGCATTAGCCCGCGCTTCGGTGAAAGCGGGCGTTGACTGGCTCGAAGTCGGTACGCCGCTGCTGCTGGCCGAAGGCCTGCACGCCGTGCGCGCCTTCCGCGAAGCCTTCCCCGATACGCCGATTGTCGTGGACCTCAAGACCATGGATGGCGCCGGGCTGGAAGCGGAAATGATGTTCAAAGCCGGCGGCGACATGGTGGTCGTCATGGGTCAGGCCCACGACGCCAGCATCATCGAGCAGGTCAAAATGGCGCGGCGCTACGGCAAGCAGGTCATGTGCGATGTCATGCTCTGCCCGGATAAACCGGGCCGCGCGCGCCAGGCGCAAGAGATGGGCGCCGACTATATCATCGTGCACACCGGCTTCGACGAGCGTAATATGATCCCCGGGCTCAGCCCGCTTGATGATCTGCCCGCTATCCTGGACGCGGTTGATATCCCGGTGCAAGCGGTCGGCGGCTTGAGTGTGCCGCAGGCCATTCAGACGCTGCGGATGGGCGCGGATATCGTCGTCTTTGGCGCGCCCCTGGTGATCAGCGGGCAAGAATTCAAAGCGGCCGATCCCAACTTCGACCGTCAACTGCGCGAAATCGTCAAGACAGTGCGCGAGGCATAATTCGTAGCTTGCCACGTTTCAACGTGTTGTAAGCAATAGATGCTTGTGAAATTTTTCCTTTATGGCGCCGGACAGGCGACCTATTGTTATGAAATGGAAATGATCGTATACTAGCCCGCTGTTAACGATCAGTTGGAACAGATCTATATGTTCGTAGACGATTCGAGATTCGGCGCTATCGTGGATTTTGACAAGTTGCGCGAGTCAATCCACCACTTGTACGATGCGCTTTTACCAGACTTCGATATGCACAAGTCGCTTCAAGTCGGCGCCGAGCTTTACGGCGACGAACCGGACTTGATGATCGCCGCCGGCGCCAGCATGCTGGCCTGGATGACAGTTATCGCGGCCGGCGAAGACGAGATCGCCGAAGACCTGAAGGACAGCTTGTTCACCCTGGGCTGGACCGAAGAAGAGATCGGGTCCGACCTCTTGAGCGCGAAGACCGTCGCCACGCCGCTCAACGACGATCCCGACTGCGTGGATTATCACATCAAGGGCCGCAAGTGGCTGATCAATAACTCCTACCATGCCGATTATCACACCATCGTCGCCAAGATTGATCCGGATTCCAGCGGACCGCGTTCGCTTTCGATCTTCCTGGTGCCGCAGAGCAGTTGCAAGAACTGGGAACGCCTGGAGACCCACGTTTTGCGCAAAATGGTGCTGACCACCTTCGATATTGACGGTCCCGGACGGCTCTTGGGAAAGGCCGGGCACGGCCTGCAAATCCTGCAGCGGATGGCGATGCCCAGCAAGTACCAGTGCGCCTACGTCGGTATCAAGCTGATCAACGAAGCCATACCAGCCGGCATTGAGCACTTGTCCAAAAAACGCATATTCAACGAGAACCCGATCAACTTCAGCAACGTCCTGCGACAGATGTATAACCTGGTGCTGCAAGGCGCAGTGCTCAATTTCATCTATTATCGCGCCCTGGCATTCAGCGCGGGCAGCTTCCTGCAATTCCACGGCGTCATGCTCAAGTCCTGGTTATTGATGCGCGCCAACGAACTGCTGGGGCAGAACCTGCTGGTGGTCGGTTCCAAGGGTTTTCTGGCGGAATCCGTCATCGGTCGCAATACCATCGAATCGTTTGTCCTGCCCGTATTTGACGGCCATTACACCATCAACACCCTGATGACCGCCAAACATATGAAGCGCTACCTGGGGGCGGCCCGCCGCGCCAACGTCGAGGAACGCCTGTCCATCTTGCGCGGGGGCAGCGCCATGTCGGGGGCCGGCGATCAGATTCGCGCGCGCTCGCGCAAACTGCGCAATCCCGACTTCTTTGATTACGCAAAGTATATTGAGGACCTGGACCTGCCCATCAATCTTGACGCGCGCGCGGTGGTCGCGGCCATGCAATCGCTCTTTGACGAACTTGGCTCGCGCAAGCTGACCACCGATCCGGAACACCGATACAAAATGGGCGCCATGCTCCACTGGATGGAGGCATTGCTGGCTGCTTGCGAGATGTGGCGAGCCACAGAAGAAGACGAATATCTCAATGCCGTGATCATGCAGTACAACGCCTTTGTCAATCAATTCAACCAGATCATCAGCGAGAGCGCCTTGAACACGCCTTTCCTGACATTGATGCGGCAGCGCCCCATGCGCAAGGCTGAAAAGCCGCGTGAGTTTTTGCTGCGCCTGTATCATCTGGTCGAACAGTTTTCCGTTCGTCAAGAAGCGCTTGTTGCGGAGTGAAATTGAGCCCTTCGGCGGGCATGCCGCTCTTGCCGGGCCAGGCCTGAACGGCCTTTGCTGTGTCCCTTTTAGAGGAACGACTGCCTGGAGCAAGAGAGCAGATCAGCAAGTTTAGGACGCGCGCAGCGCTCGTAAATCGCAGGGTCGGTTCGTCATTCGCATAGCTTAGTTGCATTAGGATTCTGCCAAGAACCATGGACATCGTAAAAGACCGGGAATTCGGCGACATCATCGATTATCAACGCCTGCGCAGGGGCATGATGTCGGTGCTGGACAACGTCTTCCCCACCTTCAACTTGATGGGTTCCATGCTGGAAGCCACCCGTCTCTTCCGCAACAACCCCAGTTACATGACCGCCTGCGCCGCCAGCGGGCTGGCTTATATGATGCTGGTGGCCGGCGAAGAATACGAATTGGCGGCCGATCTCAAGGGCAAGATCTTCACGCTGAGTTGGACCGAAGAGCATACGGGCACCGATCTGCTCAGCATCCGGACCGAGGCGACGCCGGCAAGCGACGATCCGAACGAGAAGGAATTTCACATCAAGGGTCAGAAGTGGCTGATCAATAATTCCTACCATGCCGACTATCACTCGGTCATCGCCAAGGTGGATCCCGCCGCTAGCGGCCCGCGCTCGCTGTCCATCTTCGCCGTGCCCCACAGCAGCACCCGCAATTGGGAACGGCTGGAAACTCACGTGCTGCGCAGCATGGTCCTGACCAAGTTCGAGATTGACGGTCCGGGCATCTTGATTGGCCAGGTCGGGCGCGGCCTGGAAATCTTGCAGCGCATGGCGCTGCCCTCAAAATATCACTGCGCCTACATGGGCGTATCAATGGTCGCGGATTCCCTGCCCGCCGCCATCGATCATCTATCGAGCAAGAATATCTTCGGCGACAATCCCATTCGCTTCAGCAATGTCTTCCGCCAGCTTTACAATCTCGTTCAACAAGCGGCGCATATCAATTTCACGTTTTTCCGCGCCCTGGCTTTCAGCGACAGTCCCTTTCTGCAATTTCACGGCATCATGCTGAAGTCCTGGCTGCTGCTCAAGTGCAACGAGATCCTCTCGCAGAATCTGCTCGTCACGGGATCCAAGGGATTCCTGAAGGAATCAAACATCGGTGGCAACGCGATCGACTCCTTCGTCTACCCGGTTTTCGACGGACATTATACGCTCAATACCCTGCTCACCTACAAACATGCGCGGCGTTACCTGGAAGCGACGAACCAGGGCGACATCACCGAACGCATGGCTGCCCTGCGGGACAATGCCTACATCCCGCTGGAGGGCAAGCAGATCCTCAACAACAGCCGCGAGACGCGTCATCCGCCCTTCTTCAATTACGCCGATTATGTCGAGCGCTGCGAATTGCCGATTGCGCTGGACGCGTCGGCGCCGATAAATACCAGCCGACAGATAATCAATGCCATCCAGGCGCGCGACGCTACCCACGAGCCGGAATACCGCTACAAGATCGGTATGCTCATCCACAACCTGGAAGCCTTGCTCTCGGCGGTGGAATTGTGGAAAGTCACCGGCAACGACCACTATCTAAACGCCATCGTCATGCAGTACAACGATGTCGCCAAGTTGATCAACCGCATCATCAGCGAAGGCTACTTCGATGTGCCATTTGTCGAGCCGCTGCGACAACTGCCGCTGCCCGCGGTCGAAGATCCGCGCGCTTTCCTGCTCGGCCTGCTCGATGTGAAGGGGCAGATACGCGGCGGCAGCTCCCGCTCTCGATAGCCATCGCAGGCTGTCGCGCCCCTACTTCCCGCAGCCTACTTAGGGGCGCATGGCTGCGCGTTTTGCACCGCCAAAATCAACCGGCGTATCTATTTGCGGCAGCGAGTACATCTCGCTAAACTCTCTGTCTATGCCTCATTAAAGCATGGAGAATAATGTGAGAATCAAGTCCTTTGGTTTAGCCTTCCTTGCTTTTCTGATCTGCGCGGTGGTCTCGGCGCAGTCCTATTCCATCCGCGTGACAAGCAACACCAACTTGCGAGCGTCCTATAGCCTGGAGAGCCGGCCCGTAGAAACCGTGCCAGCCGGCACGACGCTGCAGGTGGTCGGCAGTTTCAATCGCTGGCTGAAGATAAACCGCAGCGGCGGGGATGCCTGGATGGCAAGTTGGGTGAGCCACAGCCGCGTCGAGGACCAGACCGTATCTGTAGACACGGGATCCGCAGACATCGACAACTGCTGCTTCGTCGACCGCCAATGCCAGACCGATCTGGAATGGCAGGCCGGCTATTGGGCTTTCCAAAATCATGAATGCTCTGCGCCGACGCAAGCGCTGTCACCCGTCTCCACGCCGGCGAGCGGAATAGCATTCGAGGGGCCGGACAGCTTTGTCGCACAGGTTCACCGCGCGTTGGATCTACTGCAAGCGCGAGCGCCAAACTGGTATGACTATGTCACCAGCGGGCTCAGCAAGATTCGCGTAACCACCGACGCAGCTTACTCCGGCGTAAATTCTAGCACTGGGGTCTGGGAAATGCCCCCGCATCGCGCTGATAGGCCTCCGGCGAGTTGGATCAGCAGTTTGGCGCACGAGGCCTGCCATGTCCACCACCATCGATCCGGGCAAGGGGGGGACGACCTAACCGAGGAGCGCGCCTGTGTGACGGCAGGGCGCGACGCCGTTCAAGCTGCGAATCCCCCAGGCGCGCAGGGATTTATCGCCTGGCTCAACAACCTGCTCGCTACTATTGACAGACCAGAGTGCCAATGGTGGCACGATCCGGCAAATTACCATTTCCCAGAAGATTGTTGAGTGCGGAGCGAGAATATGACGCGCAATCGCGATTCTCACTCTGTTGTTGGCGCGGAGCGGGATCGCGTTGGGTCAGCGTCATTTCCTCCCCGTGAATCATTGCACCAACTTGCGAGCGTCCCCTAACCTGTAGAGCAAGCGCCTAGAAACCGCGGCCGCGCTAAGATTGTGCTGTCCCGTTTTTCCGCAACTCTTCAAGGGAAACCCATGACCGAACTCATCAATCTCTTATCCGACCTGGTCGCCATCGACTCGGTCAACCCAGACCTCGCGCCAGGCGGCGCTGGCGAAGTGGCTATGGCCGCCTTCATCGCCGACTGGGGAAGACGAAACGGCTTGGAAGCGCATGTCCAGCAAGCCGCAGCCGGGCGTCCCAATACGGTGCTGATCGCCCGCGGCAGCGGCGGCGGCAAGTCCCTGATGCTCAACGCGCATACCGATGTGGTCGGTGTATCGGGCATGGACGCGCCCTTCAAGCCAACGATCGCAGACAGGCGCATGTACGGGCGCGGCGCTTATGATATGAAGAGCGGTCTGGCCGCCTGCATGCTGGCTGCAAAAGCGGCGCAGAGCATGGCCCTGTCCGGCGATGTCATCGTCAGCGCCGTCGCCGATGAAGAATACGGCAGCATCGGTACCGAAGCCTTGCTGGCGGAATGGGAACGCTGGCCCGCGGACGCCGTGTTGATCGCCGAGCCGACAGAACTGGCGATCAGCATCGCCCATCGCGGTTTCGTCTGGCTGGAATTCGACGTCACCGGGCTAGCGGCGCATGGATCCCGCCCCCAGCTCGGCGTCGACGCCATCGTCAAAATGGGCAAGGCCCTGGCGGCGCTCGACGCCCTGGATCAAAAACTGCGCGCTCACCCGACGCACGACCTTCTGGGAAGCGGTTCCCTGCACGCCTCTTTCATCGAAGGCGGCGAAGAAATCTCGATGATTCCGGCGCGCTGCAAACTGCTGGCTGAACGGCGCACCATCCCCGGCGAAAGCGCCGAAAGCGTACAGGCGGAAGCGCAGGCGTTGCTCGACGATATCGCCGCGAAGGACCCCGACTTCAAAGCGAGAGTAAAAGCGACTTTCTCTCGAAGCCCTTATGGCATCAACGCCGATCACCCGCTGGTGCGAACGCTCAAGCAGCAGGCGCAAGCTTGTCTGGGTGGCGATGTGCCAGTCATCGGCAGCAGTTGGTGGATGGACGCGGCGCTTTTCGGCGACCGCGGGGTTCCCACTGTCGTATTGGGTCCGGCAGGCGCCGGGGCCCACGCCCGCGTCGAATGGGTCGATTTGGAATCGGTCGGGCGCTGCCAGGAGATCTATACGGCGCTGATCGCGGATTTCTGTCGCTGACGCCGCTCAGACATTGAAGCGGAAGAGAATCACATCGCCGTCTTGAACAACGTAGTCCCGTCCCTCCACTTGCATCAAGCCCGCTGACTTGATGAGGTTGCGGTCTTGATATTCCTCAAAGACCGAAAACGGGATGACTTCGGCGCGGATGAAACCGCGCTCGAAATCGCTGTGGATCACGCCGGCCGCTTGCGGCGCCGTCCAGCCATCGCCAATGGTCCAGGCCCGCGTCTCGTTCTCATTGAAGGTGAAATAGCTGATTAAGCCGAGCCTGCGATAGCATTCGCGGATCAAGCGCTCCAGGCTGCTTTCGCCAATATCGTACAGGCTCAAGTATTCTGCCCGCTCCTCGTCGCTCAAGCCGCCGATTTCACTCTCCAGGTCAGCGCAGACCGCGATCGCTTCCGCGCCTTCCGCTGCGGCGATCTCTCGCGTCCCCGACAGATAGGCGTTGTCGCCTTGCAGGCCCTCTTCGTCGACATTGGCCAGGTAGATCATCGGTTTCGCCGTCAAAAAGCGCATCTCTTGATTGAGCGCCTCGAAAGCGGAATCGTCACTTTCCGGGAAACTGCGCAGTGGCGCCCCCGCCCCGACATGCCCTTCGACCTCCCGCGCAATCTCCAGCAGGGGCAAGAGTTCCCGATCGCCCTTGACTTCGCGCTCCAGTTTCTCCAGCCGACGTTCCAGTTGCTGCAGGTCCGCCAAAGCCAGCTCGGTATTGATGACGGCGATATCATCTGCCGGGTCGGGCGAGGCATTGACGTGCACGACATTGTCGTCATCAAAGCAGCGCACGACATGCACAATGGCGTCGACATCGCGGATATGCCCGAGGAAGCGATTGCCCAATCCTTCGCCCTGGCTGGCGCCCTTCACCAAGCCCGCCACGTCAACAAAATCGACCCGGGCCGGGATCGCCTGCGGGACGCCCACCCAACCTTTTAGCCGGGTCAGGCGCGCGTCGGGAAGGGGCACGACCGCCTGGTTGGCCTCGATGGTGCAGAAAGGGTAGTTTTCCGCAGCGGCGTTTTGCGCCCGTGTCAAGGCGTTGAAGAGCGTGCTCTTTCCCACGTTGGGCAAGCCGACGATGCCGATACTCAGGCTCATGCTTTCGTCCCTCGCTTGTGCGGATCTTGCCTATCGTACAGGAGCCGGTCATGCTTAACCAGCGCAAAGCGCAAACAACGGCGGAGATCCGCTTGCACGGTTCGACACAGTCGCGACGGCGCTCTTTCAGTCTTCGCCCTACGCCCCACAAGTTGATCGCCAACGGAAGCCGGCAAAAGTGTTATAATCATCCGAAATTCGTCAAATTGCGGGGGGACCAAAGACTAAATGCCAGAGATTCCGACCTTCGCACGCATCTCTCAAGCGATACTGGATAAGTTACGAGACATCGGCACGGCCACCATCGCCGGCGCGCTGGCAAAAGAAGGCATTCGCAATCCGCACATGGTTGGCCTGCTTCCCTTTAATCCGGGCAAGTCGCTGGCCGGTCAAGCCGTCACCTTGCAATTCATGCCCAAGCGCGAGGACTTGCACTGGGGCGACGAGTATTCCCATGCGCCCGAGCGCGAGCTGCACCGTAAAGCCATCGTGGCTGCCGCGCCCGGCGATGTCGTCGTGGTCGACGCCCGCGGCAGCATGGCCAGCGGCGTCTTCGGCGAGATGATGCTCACTTCCTACAAAGCGGGTGGCGGCGAAGGCTTGGTCATCGACGGCTGCATACGTGACTTTCCCGAAGTACAGCAGCTCGATCTGGGTTTGTGGCTGCGCGGTGTCACGCCCAATTTTCACACGCAGACCGATATCTTTCCTCATGCGGTCAATGTCCCGATCGCCTGCGCCGGTGTATTTGTCGTGCCCGGCGATGTCATTGTCGCCGACGACGACGGCGCTATAGTGACGCCGGCGGCGATGGCGGCGGAGATCGCGGAGAAAGCCTCGGCCAAAGCCGAATGGGAGGACTTCTCGCGCATGAAACTGGAAGAAGGCGGCGCACTGGAAAAATACTGCCCGCTCAACGACGAAGCCCGGGCGGAATATGAGGCTTGGCTGAAGCGGTCGTCAACCCCTCCCCGAAGCATCGGCTGAGGAGCTGACACCTTTTGCCAACTGACGCGCTGCCCCTCCCGCTAGCCCGCGACTCTGTGCCGAAACCGCGACCATATAGCCGCCCTTTTCTCCCCGCCTTGCTGTATCATTCGACAGTGCGCCACAACCGAGAATCCGCAGCCGCCCGGCTTGGGCCGTCGCTTTTCAAGCCCCGCGCCCGGCCCAAACCAAGCGACATTGTCCAAAAAGAGGCGCTAATGTCCGAAAAAGAGTTTGTTTTGTCCGAAAATGGACAAAGACGGACAATCTTCAAACTGAAACCGAACCGATCTCTCATGCGACGAGAAGGCTTACTATTCTGTCTGAGCGCGACATTCCTGGAATCTGTTCGCCGCTTACGCGCCGAGCGGCTTATGACGAAATACTGGAGGGGCGGCCGGCGCTCAAAGTCAACGGTCAGTGTCGAAGGGCTGTGTCGAAGGGCTGTGTCTACGCGCCCTGCGCTACCCTTGGCTCGTCCGCAATCGCCACAGAATTTCCCGGTTTCCTGCCGACAGCCTGCCGCTGTCAACCTGGCCTGTCCTCAGCTTCCGATCTGGGGAGGGGGTACCCCCCCCCCACGAATCCATACTCTATCTATACTGTTACCTAAAAAGGGGGCAAAATGAGGGCATCTTCCCAGCATTTGAGGACGAATTGCGCTTCATTGAACGCCGACGCCTTGCCATCAACTGCCTGTCGAAAACTGCCCGCTCCTCAGCGAAGCATCGGGGAAGGGTGACTCTTATGCCCTCCTCGGTACTTG
>JAPOOU010000219.1 GCA_026713245.1 Chloroflexota bacterium | reverse complement strand
GATTGAAGCATTGGTGGCGCGGAAATTGGGAATCACGATTCCCTTCAACACGCCGATCACCGGCGATGTAGCCTTTCATCACAAAGCCGGCGTCCATACCAAAGCCGTACTGCAGAATCCAACCACATATGAAGCGATAAATCCTGAAGACTTTGGCATGAGCCGTTTCATCGATGTCGCGCACCATCTGGTCGGGCGCAACGCTATTCGCGACCGCGCTTCGACGCTCGGTCTTGACGTTCCGGAAGCTATGCTGCGGCCGGTAACAACGCGTGTGAAAGCGCTTGCCGACTTGCGGCCAATCACGATTCGCGACGTTGATGATATTCTCTACGAACTCGTGCATCCGGTGGAAGACTAATCCCCCGCGACCAGTGTCGGATGCCTTTGGTGATTCACGGTTTCGCGCGGGTCTCGCATTTGAATGAGGAAGACCAGCAGCGACAGCAGGCCGGCCACAGCAAAAAGTGAAAAAGTCAGTTCAAAGCTGACCGTATCCACCAGCCAGCCCCCGATGATGGGCGCAAAAATCGTTACGGGCGCGATTAGCGTGTTCGCCATGCCGATGTAAAAGGGCCGTTCCGCCACCGAGCTAAACTGCACGGTGATGGTCAAGATCGTCGACCACTGCGTCGAGTTGACGATGCCTGTCAAGGCAAAGACGAGATAGAACCAGGTAACATCCGGCGCCAGCAAAGCGATCACAATTGACAAAACCGTTGCCGCATTGCCTACCATCAGAACTCGCCT
Organism: Chloroflexota bacterium; assembly: GCA_026713245.1. GTDB lineage: Bacteria > Chloroflexota > Anaerolineae > Aggregatilineales > Phototrophicaceae > UBA6055. Next base: position 17,987 of record JAPOOU010000219.1, on the reverse strand, counting down.
GTGACCCCAGCGGTCCCCGGCCCAGCCGACCAACGCGCTGCTCAAAGTATGCGAGACCAGCAGAACACTGGTCATGGCGCCGGCGAATTCCGGCGTCATCTGATAGCGGCGGATGCCAAATATAGTGAAAAACGAGATGACGGTCAGACTGAGAGAGGTCAATCCGCGGGCGATCAAGAACCAGCGGAAATTGTCATCGGCGCGCAGTATCGAGCCCAAACGACCGCCGAATTCGCGCCAAGGTACACGTTGTACGATGTCCTTTGGCTCACTGGCCGGTTCGTAGGTAAGCGCCAAAAAGACAAAGGAGACCACTAAGCTGATAGCGGCGATGAAGAATAACAACGAAAAGCTCTGCGGGAATTCGAGACGCGCGAGAATATAGCTGGCGAGCAAAGCGCCGCCAGCGCCAAATAGATTGATGCAAGCCGATTGAACGCCAAAAAAGGCGCCCAGCCGATGCGGGGGCATGATTTTGCTGATCATGCTTTGCCAGGCCGTACCGGTGAATCCGCCGCCCAGGGATTGCCAGCCCAACAGCAACACAGTCAGCAGCAACGCAAGATCCGTGCCAATCGCCGGGATCAAGAAGGCGACGAGCGCCAATCCAAAGTAAGGCACCCGCTCCAGCAGTGTCATAGCCAGCACCATGGGTTTGAATCGGCGCATGCCGGCGACGTAGTTCGAGGTCAGCAACTGCGGTACTTGCCAGCCAATATGAAATAGCGCCGCCACAAAACCGATTAGCGCGGTTGATTCCGTGAGATACGACAAGAACAAAGGCACTATGGTAACATAGGAAGCCAGCCCGGTGATGCTCAGACCGAAGAAGCTGCCGTCGAGAATATTAACCGCGGCATTGTGACGGAGCTTGTCCTGAAGATCTTGTGACAGCATCTGACCGGCCTGTGGCGGAGAAGTAGCTAAACTCAGCAATTCTAGCTGACATTTGTTCTAGCCAATAGCAGCAATATAGCCGCGCGGCGCCTAATCGGCGAAGAAGACTCAGGAATGCCGCCGAGCGCACAATTGCAAGCCTCCTCGTCGCATGAGCGACGAGGTTTACATAAACAGCGGGAATTTCTGTAGATTCGCATGAGTCGACCGGAGCTATGAGAAAACATAATCAGCAAATGGAAGTTACGCCATGGCGATGACAGCAACGGAAAAGCTGCTTGCGCGAGCCAGCGGCAATGACGTGGTAATGCCCGGAGACGTCGTTGTAGTCGAACCGGACGTGATCTTAAGCCACGACAACACCGCTGCCATCGCGCAACTGTTCGAGCAGCTCCCGCACGGTCGTATCAAGTATCCGGACCGCCTGGCAATCACACTCGACCATGCCGTGCCCCCTCCCAGCGCCAAACATGCCCGGAATCACCGGGCGGTTCGACGCTTTGTTCGCGAACATGGCATTGGCAATTTCTATGAAGTCGGGCGGGGAATCTGTCATCAGGTCTTGTGCGAAGAAGGTATCGTGGGTCCCGGCATGACCCTGCTGGGCGCAGACAGCCACAGCACGCATTTCGGCTGGCTGGGCGCGTTCAGCGCCGGCATCGGACGCAGCGAGATCGCGGCGCTGTGGGCGACCGGCGAGCTTTGGCTGCGCGTTCCGGAGACCATTCGCATCAGGCTGTCGGGCGAACTCAAAACGGGCGTTACGAGCAAGGACTTGACCATCCACCTCATCGGACGATTGTCGTCGGAAGGCGCGACCTACAAAGCAGTCGAATTCGACGGCGACGGCCTGAACTCCCTGTCATCCGATTCGCGGGCCGTTCTCACAAATATGATGGCGGAGATGGGCGCCAAGAACGCCTGGATCGCCCCCGACGACATCACCTGGGCCTGGCTTGAGACCCTGATGCGCCGTACACGAGGGCATGATTGTCATGAACGGCTGGCGCATTTTGAGGAGAACGCCCTTTACGCGGATGCCGACGCAGATTATGCCGAAGAACATCACATCGGTCTCGGTCGCATTGAACCCATGATCGCTTGCCCGCACGCCGTCGACAATGTGCGACCGCTTTCAGAAGTTGGCGAAACGCCCGTAGATCTCGGGTTCATAGGCACCTGCACCAATGGCAGGCTCGAGGATATTGCCGCCGCCGCGGAGGTATTGCGCGGCCGGACAGTCCGCGCGCGTCTGCTCGTCATCCCAGCATCGTCGATGGTCCTGCGCGACGCCAGCGAAGCCGGCTATATCGCGACCCTGATTGATGCTGGCGCAACCATTGGTACGCCCGGCTGCGGACCCTGCATGGGGGTTCACATGGGCGTTCTGGCGCCGGGCGAGGTCTGCGTCAGCAGCGCCAACCGCAACTTCCGCGGGCGGATGGGCGAACGCGACGCCCAGATCTACCTCGCCAATCCAGCAGTCGTGGCGGCAAGCTGCGTTGCCGGCAACATCATTCATCCAGCCGATCTGATATAGGGAAGCCATGTCTACAAGCTCGCATCGCGTCTGGAAATATGGCGACAACGTCAATACCGACGTCATCTTCCCCGGCAAGTATACCTATACGGTCAGCCATGATCCCGCAGAGCTGGCGCGTCACGCGCTGGAAGATCTGGATCCCGAATTTGCGGCGAATGTCCGGCCGGGCGATGTCATCGTTGCCGGCCGCAATTGGGGCAACGGCAGCAGTCGCGAGCAAGCCGTTACTTGCCTCGCGCATGCCGGCGTCCGAGCGGTGATTGCCAGCAGCTTTGCGCGCATATACTATCGCAATGCCATCAACAACGGCTTGCTGGCGATTCCCTGTCCGGAAATCGTATCGGTCGTGAGCGCCGGCGATGTCCTTGAGATCGACATAGAGAACGCGACATTGATATGGGATAGGCGCAAGTTCGACTTTCCTCCCCTGCCGGCGCAGGTGCGGAAGATTCTGGACGCCGGCGGTATTATACCTTATTTGCAGGCGCAGCATTCCTAGCGTCTCCCAGAATACCTGGCTATTAGAAGCACTACTTATCAATCTGTGAGGGATAGAAAAAGCGCCGCATTCCGGACACTCGGACACTGTGTGTAGCAATAGCTACAGCTTGTGATAGAATATGCGAGCATGCACGCGCCGAAACCGGAGACTTCATGCTAGCAATCGTCAACACCTGCGCTGTAATCGGCTTGGACGGTCAAATTGTCGAGGTGCAAACCGACTTCAATCCCCGCGCCTCGTTACCCAGTTTTCATCTGGTCGGATTGGCGGGCATCGCCGTCAAAGAAAGCAAAGAACGCGCGCGTTCCGCGATTCGCAACAGCGGCCTGCGCTTCCCGAACAAGTCTTATGTCGTCAATTTGTCTCCCGCCGACATTAACAAGCACGGCCCCGCCTACGATTTGGCAATCGCAATCGGCGTGCTGGCGGCGACCGATCAGATCCCTTTGCATGTACTGGAAAAGGCCTTGTTCATCGGTGAGTTGTCCCTGGACGGCGGTATCCGGCACGTCAAAGGCGTGATGCCTATGGTCTACACCGCCCGGCAGCATGATATCGAAACCGTTTACGTACCGGACGACGATGCCGCCGAAGCCGGCTTGATTGAAGATGTGAAAATCATACCGGTGCGTTCCATCGGACAATTGGTGGAACATCTGTACCAGTTGAACCCGGTCCAGCCCTACCGCACGGATCCCACGGAAGTGAACGCGCAAGAGCCGGTGGCGGATGGGCTTGTGGACTTCGCCGACATCCGCGGACAGGAACATGTCAAGCGCGCTCTCGAGGTCTCCGCGGCCGGCAATCACAATATTATGCTATCGGGTCCGCCAGGGGCGGGGAAAAGCCTGCAAGCCCGTTCCATGCCCGGTATTCTGCCGTCGTTGACCTTGCAGGAAGCATTGGAAGTGACGCGCGTCTATTCGATCGTGGACATGCTGTCGCAGGACAACCCCTTGATACGGCAAAGGCCCTTCCGCGCGCCTCACCATACGATATCGCAGGTTGGGCTGGTCGGCGGGGGCAGCATTCCCAAGCCCGGCGAAATCAGTCTGGCGCACCGCGGCGTGCTCTTCCTGGACGAAATCAATGAGTTGCCGGTCAGAGTTCTGGAAGTGCTGCGACAACCGATTGAGGACAAAGTTGTCACGATCAGCCGCGCCCAGGGCAGCATCACCTTCCCAGCCAATTTCTTGCTGGTTGGCGCCCGCAATCCTTGTCCTTGCGGCTTCTACGGCGACCCGACGCAAGCCTGCAACTGTACGCCCAATCAAATCAAGCGTTATCAGACCAGGCTATCCGGTCCCTTGTTGGACCGAATTGATATGCATGTGGACGTGCCGCGGGTGGATTTCGACAAGCTGATGGGCCGAGGCGAGGGCGAAAGCTCGGCCGAGATCCGCCGTCGAGTCGAAGCCGCGCGCGCAACGCAGATTGCCCGCTTTGGCGAGCATCCGGGACTATTCGCCAATGCCGATATGTCCGTCAGCGAGATCGACCAGTTTTGTGTATTGACGGCGGAAGCGCGGCAGGTATTGACGCTTTCCGTGCGCAAGCTGCAACTGAGCGCGCGCAGCTATCACAGAGTGCTCAAGCTGAGCCGCACGATCGCCGATCTGGATGCTTCAGCCGACATTCATGTGCATCACATTGCCGAAGCGCTGCAATATCGGCCGCATAGCGACTGACAGTTTCATAGGGACGATTGGGCGTCGATCCCGAAGCATTGCGCGAGACGGATCTCCAGGACGCGATCAAGACTGAAGTTGTCAATCTGAACATACGATGCGTCCGTCGCTGCCAGCGCGGCCCTTGGCGCCAGACCGATCAATTCCGTGCCTGCCACAGCTACACCCAGGTTATGCGCCTCCTGGCGCAGGGCTTCTACCGCGCGCTGGATGGAGGTGACTCGGTAATTCGTCAGATTCATTGATACCTGCGCCGATCCCTTGACCAAGAGGCCCAGCGCCATGAGATGCGGCAGGCCGCCGGAAGACGCGCGTACAGCCCGAGCGATGCGGCGAGCCACCGCGACATCGTCTGTCGACAGGTAGACATTAAAGGCGATCAAGATATCGCGCGCGCCGATGGCGCAGGCGCCCGCGCCGCCCAAAGAGCGTGGTCCGAAATCGGGGCGGCGTTCATCATTCGATTCGATACATTTGCGAAGACGCTCATAGCCGCCGCGACGGACGTATGCCAGCCGCCGATATCGTTGCTGAAGCGCTGCCTCTCCATACAGGAACGCCGGGATCCGCAATTCCGCGCCGACGCGCGCGCCAAGCTCACGGGCCAGCCGCACACAGTCATCCATACTCACGTTATACAGCGGCACGAAGGGCAGCACGTCGGCGGCGCCGATACGCGGGTGCTGCCCGGCATGAGTGTCCATATCGATTAATGCTGCCGCAACGTGTATCCCCGCGAACGCCGCCTCGGCCACCGCTGCCGGCGCGCCGGCGAATGTGACAACCGACCGGTTGTGATCGACATCGCTTTCCCAGCCAAGCACCGCCACGCTTTGGGTGGACGCTATCGACGCGACGATTTCGCGGATGACCTCGGTCCTCCGCCCCTCCGAGAAATTCGCCACACATTCAACGATCCGCTGCATACCGATAGCCGGTGTTTAGTCTAATGAGAATCCATGTCGATCAAGATCTTCATCATACCAGATCGAAATCTCCACAGCAGCCGTTTCAAATTGCTCTGGATAAGGCTCTCGAGTTGAACTATAGTGCGGCGAGCGGGCAACCTGAACCTGCCCGCTCAAGGGAGAGACAGGTATGAGCGACGGGCAAAATGCCGCCAGTTCTTCACTGAGCAAGGACATCCGAACTTTGGGAAACCTGCTCGGTGTCATAATCCAGGAGCAGGAGGGAATCGAGGCGTTTGACCTGGTAGAGGAGATACGGGCTGTATCCAAGGCGAGACGGAGTGGCGATGCGGAGGCGGCATTCAAGCTGGCCCATCGCCTGGAGTCGCTGCCCCTGGAATCGAAAAGTGTGCTCATCAAGGCTTTCTCCAACTATTTCCAATTGATAAATATTGCCGAGGACTTGCAGCGCATTCGCGTGATACGCCAGCGCGAAGCCAAGGGCGCCCTGAAAGAATCGATCCGAAACGCGGTGCGCACCCTAAAGGAGAACGGGAAGAGCGCAGACCAGGTGCGGGGCCTTCTGAACCAGGCGCGGCTTCGGCTGGTGCTCACTGCCCATCCGTCCGAAGCCAAGCGCCAGGAGATTCTCATCAAGCTGCGCCATATCGCCTCGATGATGGAAGTGCGCGACCGGCACAATCTGCTCCCGCGCGAACTGCGCAAACTGGAAGACGATCTGGCGGAAGAAGTCGAAGAACTCTGGCAGACCCGCCCTATTCGCGCGACCAAGAAACAAGTTGCCGACGAGGTTGGCTTTGGCATTTATTTCATTCGTTCGGTTGTTGTCGACGTTGTGATCGACATTTATGAAGATCTGCAGCAAGCGCTGGAAGAGTATTTCCCGGACGACGATTGGTCGGAGTTGCCGCCGGTGCTGCGCTACGCATCCTGGATTGGCGGCGACCGCGATGGCAACCCAAACGTGACGACCGATGTAACGCTGCAAACCCTGGCGACTTTGCGACGAACCGCGCGCCAGATTTATCTTGAGGAAGTCGAGAATCTGATACAAAATCTGACGCAAGATACCGAGAGCGCCGGCGTCTCCCCCGACCTCGGCTTGGCGCTGGCCGACGACGGCGAGGCGCGCGAGTTGTATCCGGGCGAGGCCTATCGCCAGCAGATGTCCAGGATTCACGCTCAGCTGACAGATGACAGATATCGTTCCAGCCGCGAACTGCTGGACGATCTATTAATTGTACAGCGCAGCCTGCAACAGCATCGAGGCACGCGCTCCGCGCTGGGCGCCGTGCAACGCCTGGTGCGCAAAGTCCGGTTGTTCGGTTTGCACCTGGTTCCGCTTGAAGTGCGCGAAGATGCGAGCTTGCACGCGGCAGCCCTGGACGAGATGTTCCGATTCTTTGATATCAATGACGGATATCTCGCGCTGTCTGAAGAAGAAAAGCAGGATCTGCTGAGTTTTGAGATTCGCAATCGCCGTCCCCTGTTCCCAATAAACATAAGCGTATTCACTGAGACGACGCAAAGCATCATCCGAACCTGGCAGATGATCGGCGCCGCGCACCAGCAAAACGACCCGATCGTGATCGACACGGTAATCGCCAGTATGTCGAAGCAGCCCAGCGATGTGCTGACGATGTTGCTATTCGCCCGAGAAGTCGGCATCGACAGCGATGTCTACATCGTGCCATTGTTCGAGACCATAGACGACTTGTATCGGGCGCCGGAGATCATGACGCAACTGATCGACAACGTCGAATACCGCAAGTACCTTGAAGCGCGCTCGGGCAAACGCGGCTTGCGCCAACAAGTCATGATCGGTTACTCCGACAGCGGCAAGGACGGGGGCTATCTGGCGTCGAACTGGAATCTGTACAACGCCCAGCGCATTTTGACCAGCACTTGCGTCGATCGCGGCGTGTCCCTGGAATTGTTCCATGGTCGCGGCGGCAGCATCGGGAGAGGCGGCGGACCCACCAACCGCGCTATTTTGTCGCAACCGCCGGAGTCCCTGCGCGGGGGCGTCAAGATCACCGAGCAGGGTGAGGTCATCGCCTATCGTTACAGCAACAAGGGCATTGCGCATCGTCATCTCAATCAAGTCATGAATGCCGTCTTGATTGGCATGGGCCTGCAAGAAGAACGGCACGTGCCGCCGGAATATCTGCTGGCCATGGCTGAACTGTCTCGGATGAGCAGCGAGGCATATCGGCATTTTGTCTACGAGAGCGACGGCTTTATCGAATACTGGCAGCAAGCGACGCCAATCAACGAATTGAGCATGATGCAGATCAGTTCGCGCCCGGCAAAGCGTACAAAAAAAGGTGGTTTCGCCGCGATGCGCGCCATCCCCTGGATGTTCAGTTGGATGCAGAGCCGCGCCATCGTGCCGAGCTGGTACGGGGTCGGCAGCGCCTTCCAGAGCTATTGCGAAAGGCATAGCGACGGCCTTGATCGCCTGCGTAAGATGTATCAGAAGTGGGCCTTCTTCAACGCCATCATCGACAATGCGCAGTTGGACGTCGCCAAGGCGGATATGGGCATTGCCGAGCTGTATGCCTCGCTAGTAGATCCACCGGAGCTGCGCGACCGCTTCTTTCGACGCATTAAGAATGAGCACGCGTGTAGCAGCGCGATGATTATGAAAGTGACTCAGCAGGATGGTTTGCTCGCCAATATGGCGGCGATAAAGACCTCGATTGAACGGCGGAATCCTTATGTCGATCCGCTCAACTTCATGCAGGTTGCGCTGCTGCGGGAATTGCGCCAACTTGACGCCGACGCCAGCGATCGCGATGCCGTATTGGGAGCTACATTGGCGACAATCAACGGCATAGCCGCAGGAATGAAGACGACCGGCTAAGTCATGCCCGGGGCTAGCGCCAGTCCGGCGTCGTGAAGCGCTGTATTTCCAAGAGATAACCGTCCGGGTCCCGGACAAAGAAATGATAAATCCGGTATTGTTCGTTGGCGCGGGGCGCGTGCTCGCAGGTCCAGCCCCGCGATGTGATGCGCTGGTACCAGCCGTCTACATCCGCCGTAACCAGGGTGAAAATGAGATTGTCCCGGTTCGCCTCGCCGGTGTCGCGTTCGCAAATGCCCAGGAATGCGGAGTCCCCTGTCGCACGATATATGCGACAACTGCCTTGATCCAGAACGAGCGGCAAGCCGAGTATATCGTGGTAAAACCGTCCGGAACGCTCTAGATCGCGGACAAAGAGAAACGTAATCTGTGCATCTATCGGGAGGGTCTGCATCCAGAATTTGGCCTCGCGCTTGTCCGTCAAAACATTGAAGACCTAACCTGAAGACGATCCATCATGTGTTCCGCCGGCGCTCTCGGCTAAAGAAAATAGCGAATCCACGCCGGGATCGCGCAGGAATTCATTCCGAGTCTCAATAGTTAATGGCGCCTGTGCCGCGGGCAGCAAACCCCAGAACAATCCTGGATCGGCAACTTGACCGGTTCCAATCTCGGCATAGCTACGCAGCAGTTGGAAGAATTGCTCGTCCCCCATGTCTTCGCGCAGATTATGCAGCATCTGCGCGCCGCGCAGGTAAATCGCGTTGATGTATTCGCGGAAAGTAGTGAACTCGTAAACCACGCTGTCAACATCGCCCTGGGGGAAATAACCTGCCACGCGAAAGCTCCACCACCAGTTCTTGTCCGCCGGAAACTGCGATTCGATGAACAGGTACTCACTGTAGGTTGCCAAGGCTTCGTCAAGCCAGGGATGAAGCGCGGCATCGCTGCCAATAAGCGCGTACCACCATTGATGTGCGATTTCGTGAACGGATACCAGCGTCAGATAATTATAGGGTGTTCCGTCAAACTGGGCGAACCAGGCCGAGCCCACATATACCAGACCCGTAAACTCCATGCCATCGGGGAAGTCGCCCTGCACGACAACCAATCGATCACGGGGGTATTTGCCAAAGAGCGTTTCAAACAATTCCAGCGCCTGAATCGTTATTGCCAGAACATGGGTCGCGCTATTCTCTCCGTTGATATTGACGCCCGCTTGCGAATCACGCAGCGTGTAAACGTTGACGTCGACGCCGCTAGCGGTAAGGCCTTCGTGAAGTTGATACTTCTCGCTCAGGCTGAGGGCAAAATCCCGCGATTGGCGCAATTCGACTTGCCAAAGGCCCGGCTCCAATTTCTTGATTTGGCCCGGCGCAGCCAGTTTCAGGTCCTCGGTCGCGCCTTGCACATGTACTTCCACCCGCCAATCGGCAACGTCGTAGACGATCTGTTCTCCGAAATGCGCAGGGCTGTGGATGCGCCATTGCTTGTTGACGCGCGCGGCTACGGTGGGCAGAAAATGCGCCAAATTTAGCTGACGCGGGCTGTAACCGAAGAAACCGCGAAAGGCGCGCATGCCGTCTCGTATCACATCGGGGAGCAAGCGAAACCGTAATTCGATTTCTATCGCGCAGCCCGGGGGCAAGGCGATGGCCAGCGGGACCTCCAGCCGATTTAGGTCAAGTTCATGGTACGCGGGAGACAAGTCGACCAATAGCTCGTTGAGTACAAAGCTGCCATCCCATTGGTTGGCTTGAACATCCAGAACAATGGATGTCAAAGGAGCGTCTTCGCGATTCGTGAAAGAAAGGCGTTGATCAACGCTGGCAGCCTTTTGCGCATAGTCAATATCGACCCTGGCAGCAACTTGACGGGCGGAGCTTACGCCATCATCAGTGCCACAGGCGTATGGATACGAGGGCGTGGATTTGACAAGCGCGGCGGGCGCGGCTGTTTTTTCCGAGACTGCGTTTGGGGTCGGTGAAGCGGGCGCGCCGGTGACGTCGAGGCGCAGATTCGGCGCATTGAGCGGAGTCGAATTGACATCCGTTGGGATACTGCCGAGATTGCATGCCGATAGAAACGCGCAGGCGATCGCTGTCAAGCCGAGTAGTTTCAACATGACCTGCATCTTACAGCCGCCGGCCGCCCTGCACAATGCGCGGTTCCAGAGCGGCACTGGATGACGATATGACCTTGTCGAAAAGATGTGTTATCCTTCCCGGCAAGATTTACCCACCGTTCCGCCGCCCGGCAGATGCCCGAGATCGTCGATGGATGCGACCGCAAATATCAGTTTTCAACAAAAGATCGTCGCGGCGATACGCCTGTCTCGCTGGCGTGAACATGTGCCATTTACGATTCCGCTCAGCCTCGTTGGAAGCCTGCTGGCGATAGAAGCCACAGGCGCGGACGTCGATTGGCGAGCCTTTGCGGTGATCGCAGCAAACATATTCTCAATGTCATTCGCATTTGTGATCAACAATATCGCCGACGCGCCGGACGACGCGTTGAATCCCGAGAAATTGCGCCGCAACGTGATAAGCAATGGCGTAATGTCGTCTCGCGAAGGGTGGTTCCTGGCGGCGCTAACGTCGGCTTGCGCGCTGTTGCTTTACGGCCTAAGTGGCGCCTGGGCTATGGCGATTGGCGGGGTAACGCTTGTGCTCTGTTTTTTATACTCGGCGCACCCATTTCGGCTGAAGGCGCGTCCGGTCACGGATGTTCTGTCCCATGCTTTGATGCTCAGCGGCCTTCTGATTATGACGGGCTATTTCGCTTACGATACCAATCCACAGGCCGCCTGGCTGGTGATCCTCGCGGCGATACTCTTTTCCGCATACGGCCAATTCTACAATCAAATTGACGACTACGAGGTGGACAAATCGGCCGGACTCCAGAATACCGTAGTGTTGGTGGGCAAGCCTCTGACGCGTCTGCTGAGTTTCGCGTCCTTGCTAGGCGCGCTTTTGTGCATGGCGGGATCTATACTAAGTGGCTTGTTCCCGCCCTGGCTGGGAACCTTCCTTATCATTGGTTTACTGATCGTCGTGATGTTTCCCTGGGAATTCGATATGCGGGGCAACCTGGCAACGGACGGGGGCAATGTACAGCGTCCGGGACTTATCGTCGCGAATCTGGTCGCGATGGTGTGGCTGGCCTCCGCCATGGGCGTACTATCCATCGGATAAGCGCGTTATGCTAGAATTGCGGTAATGACGGCCGCGATCGGGACAGATCATGGACACGATACATCAGATTCTATTCAACGCGCATATCTTGTACTCTTTGGCCTTGGGATTGTGGGCGACCATCATCGCCGCACGCAAAGAACCCATCGGCGGGAACTATTGGGGCGCCATGTTGACATATGCCCTTCTGGCCGGCGCCACATTGTTGGTAGGCGTTTTACTGTTGGCGACCGGCATGCAGCCGCGCTCGGGCCGAGTCGTCGTCTACGTACTTTACATGTTCTGGCTGGTGATTATCATGCCGGGCGCCTTCACCATGTTAAGAGGCCGTGACGATCGTTCCGCCGCCATCGCTTTTGCCCTGCTGGCGTTTTTCAACTTCTCCACGTCAATCAGCATGATCGAACGGGAGCTGGTAGGACCCTGGATCGAATTGACCTGACGCGGCCTGGCGTCAAGCACAGGGGCGCGCGGGCGGCATCGGGTCCTGTTGCAGCCGCGTTCGCGGGGGATTTGCGCGCGACAGCATTGGAACGACATATGGGAAGTTCTGGCAAATTCGATCAAAGACCAGCCTGGACCCGGGACCGGATATTGGAGTCGCTGGGTGAATCCGCGGTCCGGCTGATCGCGACCATCGTCGAACATGCTCATGCGGAAAACGTCGAGATTTACCTGGTGGGCGGCGTCGTAAGAGACATGGTATTGGAGCGCCAGAATCTGGATCTGGATTTTGTGCTGGCGGGCGACGCCATTGCCTTCGCTGATAAGCTGGCGCAGGTCTACGGGGGCAAAACTGAAAGACACATTGCATTTGGGACCGCCAAGTGGAAACTCGACTGCGCAGCAATCAACAAAATGTCTCTGGGAAGCGGGGCGATTCCCGCGCAAATCGATTTTGCGACCGCGCGCACGGAGGCCTACCGCGCGCCGGCTGCCTTGCCCGCGGTGGAGCCGGCCTCGATCGCGGGGGATTTGCGGCGGCGCGACTTCACGATTAACGCGCTGGCCCTGCGCATCGAAGCTGGATCATGCGCCTGGAAATTGCTGGATCCCGGTAACGGTAACAGCGACATCCTTGGCAAGAAGATCCGTGTCCTGCACGACCGAAGTTTTATCGACGATCCGACGCGCATATTTCGGGCCTATCGCTTTGCCAGCCGCTTTACTTTCACCATTGAATCAGGCACGGCAGCTATCTTGCGCGAGGCGATTCCCGTCATTCAGCGCCTCAGCGGAGAGCGGATTCGCCATGAATTGGACTTGATTCTGCGCGAAGCGTATCCAGAGCGAATTATCGCTGATTTATCCGCGCTGGACATATTCGCGCAGATTCACCACTCATTTCGCATTAACAGGCGATCGGCCGAGCAGTTTAGGCGCTTGCGCGAACACATGCCGAAGCTGCGCGGCGGCTCCGACGACGTGGCCCGCCTGGGATGGCATTTGCTCTTCTCAAGCATAGCGGAAAGCGACGCGCTTTTGATCTGCGCTCGCCTGGATTTGACGCGGGAATTATCCAGATCTATCGCGGGATTCACGCGCCTGCTGGCAAGCGTCGATTGGCTGGGCGCGCCCGCGAACAAAGCCAGCGCAATCACGCGCTTCCTCGACGGCATATCGGATACCGCCTTGCGCGCCGCCCTAATTTGCTGCATCGATGACGGCGCGGTCAAAAAGCGCATGGTCTTATACAGGGAGGACTGGCGCCATCGCCGGACCACCATCGACGGCAAGGACTTGATTCGCGCCGGCTTGACGCCGGGACCAATCTATCGCGAAATCCTGGACAAGCTGCGCAGCGCCTGGATCGATGGCGAGATCGAAACCGAGGATCAAGAGCGCGAACTATTCTTGAAGATGGTCAATAAAGTGGAATAGCCTGGTTCTGCGGCTGTTCGCTTCATTGAGGCGCTGTGCCGGAACTAGCCCGGGTTGAAGCGCAAATATCGCAATTGATCATTGGCAGTTTCAGCGGCTTCGTATGCAAGAATTCATCTTTAGGCAAGTTTCTCGTAAGCAAATATCGCTAGTCTAGGAATGCGTCAGTTATCCAAGAGGGATATGCAACAATGGAAAATGTCAGTTTTGGACTAGCCTTGGTAGCGGGATTTCTCTCGTTTATCTCGCCCTGTGTGTTGCCGCTGGTGCCGGCCTATATCGGCTATATGGGCGGAAGATTGACCCACAACGTGGCGCGGCAGACATCGGCGGGCGGCGCCTCCGCGCTTGGCGTCACAGCGCGCTTGCAGATGCTGCTGCACGGCATCGCCTTTGTGCTGGGTTTCACCTTGATTTTCGTCCTGATCGGCTTCCTTACGACGGCGCTCGCCAGCATCGCGGGGCAATTCGTCAGCACATTCACGGAAAGCATCGGCCGCATTGGCGGACTTGTCATCATATTCTTTGGATTGCAGTTCATGGGTGTGCTGCCCAGGTTCTTCCGTTGGCTGCGCGCCAAGAGCAATGCCGGTTTGCTCGACAATGTCTTGCTGAGCATCGTGTTCGCCATTCTTGCCAGCGCCGTCATTTACTGGGGATTCGTCGCGCAGATCGTCATCGTCTTGCCATTGGCGGCGGCGCTTGTAGTTGCCATGTTCGTCAAGGGCGCATTTGCCCAACCCGCGGTCTTTTGGAATCGAATCCTCGACCGGCTGGATTTGATGATTTACTCCGACACGCGTGGCGATGTCGCGGGCTCGAGCCGAGAGGGACTGCTCGGTTCGGCCTTCATGGGTATGGTTTTCTCCGCCGGCTGGACGCCCTGCATTGGTCCGCTCCTCGGTACAATTCTCACGGTGGCCGCGGCAACAGGCGCTACGACGGGCGACATCGTACAGGGCATGCTCCTGCTGACGGCTTATTCGATCGGCCTTGGCATACCATTTGTTGTCACAGCATTGCTGATGAATAGCGCCCAGGGCATACTCCGACGCCTGCAGCGACACATGCACAAGATTGAGCTATTCAGCGGTACGCTGCTGATCCTTATCGGTCTGCTGGTCGCGAGCGGGCAATTGCAGAGCTTGAGCCAGACGTTCTCGCAGGGGGACTTTGCCGATTTCACTTTTCGCGTGGAAGAATGCGGCGTGGGATATTTCGAGGGGCGCGTCGGGCTTAGCCACGTTGGAGCCTGCCTGAGCGGGACTCTAATTCCTGTTGCCGTCAATCAGAGCGCCGGCGGGCTATTCACGAACGACGTTTCCCGGTTGGAATACCTCTTCCATGCCGACGAAGGCGCACTCATCGATGTCGAGGTACGAGGGCTGGGAAACGAAGCGCCGGATTTTACAGTGACGCTGTATTCGCCAAGTGACGTGTCAATCGAGACCGCGGACAAGGCTAGCAGCTTGATGGCCGATGGCATGTTCTATCCGCTGACACAAGTATCGCTGGCGCAGGACGGTCTGTATCGGCTTGTTTTGGAAAAGGGCGAAACGGGCGCGGATACGCGCTTTCGCGTTAAAGCGCGCGAGTCTCAGCCGCTCGCCCTGCCGAGCGACGATGAGGCTTCTGACGAAGAAGCTGGCGCTTTGGGTTCTCTCACTTCGTTAGCAGAGAACGCTTTGAGCAGTCTTAGCGACATCGCAAGTGAATTAGGTCCCGCGGTTGGTTTGGCGGAAGGCAACCTGGCGCCCGATTTCACGATTACAACTGTTGACGGTCAGGAATTGGCTTTATCCGATCTGCGCGACAAGGTGGTCCTGCTTAATTTCTGGGGTACCTGGTGCGGTCCCTGCCGGCGGGAAATGCCGGAATTCCAGAAAGCCTACGAGGAATGGCGGGACGAGGGATTCCTGATCCTGGCTATCGCCTACAATGACACCGAAGCGGCGATCAGGGACTTCCGCGATGAATTCGGCCTGTCGTTTCCTTTGGCGCTGGATGACAGCGGCGAGATCAACGACAGCTACGCCGTGCAGACCCGGCCCAGCACGTACATCATCGGGCGCGGTGGACTTATTGGGACGAAGCACTTCGGCATCATGACCGAGCCACAGTTGCGGGAGCTATTCGATGACATGTTCCCGGAACATTAATCGACGTATAGAGTCGGTCCAAGCTATATCCGATGTCAGTGATTAGAAAGCTGATTCAAGTCGCAGTCGCGCTGCTCTGTTTGGGCGCGGCTGCTGCTATTCTGCGCGACAATGGCCTGCCGACAAGCGCGCCAGGAATGCGCGAATCTGGTCAGAGACGCGCAGGGACAATTGGGTCGGCAGCGCCCTCGTTCACATTACAAACGCACGGCTTGGAAAGCTTCACGCTGCGTCCGGCGCCAGGCGGCGCGACCGTGCTCAACTTCTGGGCGACCTGGTGCCAACCCTGCCGCGCAGAAATGGCGCAACTGCAAGCCTTGGTCGAGTCCAATCCCGATTCGCCACGCATAATCGCGGTCAATCTCGGCGAGACATTTGCATCTGTGAGAGAATGGGTCGAGGACCTGGGACTCACATATACAGTGCTGCTCGATCCGCAGTTAAGCGTGGCGTCGCTCTATGGGGTCCGGGGACTGCCGACGACCCTTCTGCTCGATGCGCAGTTGATGGTGAAACAGATTTATTATGGACCGGTGAGTCCTGCTGAACTGCTGCGGAGAATAGACGATTTTGCCAATAGATCGTGACCCAATAGTCAGATGCTTGCGCTCATGAGATTCATCATATCGCGGTTGCGAAGGATAATCTACCTTGCCGCGCGCAAGTGGCTGTGGATTGTGATGAGCGCCCTTGGCATATACATCAGCTTGCCCTGGCTGGCGCCGCCCCTGGCCCAGGCCGTTTTCTACGGCCCCGCCGATGTCATCTATACGATTTACAGTCCCTTCTGTCACCAGTTCGCCTTTCGATCGCCCTTCTTGTACGGTGAGCAGCTCTTCTATCCGCGCGGCGCGGCCGGCACCACCTACAAGTCCTTTGAAGAATTCGCGCTAGAGTCGCCGCGATTCCTGGATCAATATCGATATTGGCAGTCCGCTTATTACGGGGACTCAGCGACAGCGACGCCGACGCTTGACGATTTGCAGGTTTTCAGCGTGGCGCAGCAATTCGCCGCGAGGCATTTCATCGGCGACGAGATCCTTGGCTACAAAACGAGCCTCTGCGCGCGCGATCTGGCGATCTACACGATGATGTTCCTTGGCGGGCTAATCTACTGGCGTTATCGCTGGCGCCTTCGCCCATTGCCATTCCTCATTTATATTTTCGTAGGTTTGGGACCGATCGCGCTGGACGGGTTCAGCCAATTGCTCAGCTATCCGCCATTTGAATTCTGGCAGGTCCGAGAAACGGAACCGCTCTATCGACTGGTGACCGGTGGATTATTCGGACTGATGAGCGCCTGGCTGGCCTTCCCGCACATCGAGCGGTCGATGGACGACATCGCCACCCGGCTCGAAGCGACTGACCGCAGCGCGCCTGAATAAGCGCTCACGAGCCTACGGCCGAATCGGTATCGTCTTCCGGCTTGCTTAGCCGCGACAGTCTCGCATTCATATTCGGCTTGTCGCTCTTGCGCTGCTTTGGCCTTCGGGGATCTGGCTCTTCGTCTATGACGACGTCGAAACGCTCGTAATGCCCGGTGATCTGCGACGGTTTGGGAACCGGCGAATTGTTGAGCAGGTTCTCCAAACTGGAGCGCGCTTCGTCCAGTTTGTCGGCGACCGCGCCGATAATTGAGTTGCTTCCCGCTTCCGAAGCCGGCGCGTCCCGCGCGTCCTGGACAGGAATTCGCGCGCGTCCGGATCCCCGCGCCGCGGATGCAGCGCTTGACTTTGCCGACCGTTCCTGGCTATCCAGGGCCATTTCGACCGTCGTCATCTCCTGCATTAGATGCCGGGTTAGCAGACGATGATCGCGCAATTCGGATTCGGCGATTGTCAACTGCTGCTGCTGCATGTTCAGTTGATTCTGGAGGCGTCGCGCGCCAAATTCGTCCCCTGCCTGCAGGACCCGATCAACCTGTTGATCCAGGTCCGTAACTTCGCGCATGAGAACATCGATCTTCGCTTGCAGGCCGTCCTCGTAGTCAATCGCCTCTTCCAGGCGTTGGCGCAAGGACGTAACCGAACGACGGGGGTTCTTTTCCGCGTCTTCGTCGCTCAACTTGATGCGCGCCAAGGGGGACCTGGGATTCTTGCCCAGCAGGTCATTGACTTGCGCATTGACTATGGTGTTTATTTTGTCGAACAGGCTTGACATCGTTTCTCTTTTTCCTGGCAAAAATGCCTTCTGCTACGCTTATTATAACGCAAGTGAAGGGCTTTGCGTTTTGAGTGTCACCCGTCTTGCGGGCAGTTACCCCGCCAGTCCAGTCTATAAACGGACATGTTTTGGCCACCTGCGGCTCCCGCCCCCCCCCCCCCCCCCGGAGAGCCCGGCCCAAGCAATGGAAAAGTAAAAGAGTAGAAGAACAAGAAGCCTTTGTCG